>CAZZZY010000240.1:0-8108 GCA_964658545.1 uncultured Acetobacteraceae bacterium
TGGGTAGTCAGCGTCCTACATCGTTAGTCACTCTGCAAAACGTCACAGTTGCTCAACTGAACAACACTAACAACTTCTTGTTTTAAGCTAGCAGCTTGTCGCAAGTACAAATGACATTAACAAAAAACTTGCGACCTGCTTTTCAGGATTGGACGAAAACCAAATTGCCTTCCATCAAATCTACTAATTTTCACAAAACACTACACAAATACCATGTTTAATTCCACTTTTATCAAATGTTTCTCTCTAACTGCTGGTATTCTTAACTTGCTAAGTTTGAGCGGTTTAGCGTTTGCCCATCCTGCTCAAGCTGCAAGTATTAAATTTAGCACTTGGAATTCCTCTGGTGATGTCACCACACCGTTAGACGGTGCAGCGAATATATCCAATTCATCCTTTGGTGATGGGAATGATTTTGACTATAACCCCAGCCACCCTGATGCATATAATTACACGCAAAGCAACCCATCTATTGATGCTGGCGGGAGTTTGGAAAATTTTCTCGGCTTAAATGTTGGTGATTTAGACATTAATGGCATGGCTTTTCAAGGTTCTGCTATCTCAACTACCCTGAAAGTAGCAGCTGGTGAAAAGTTCACTTTTAAATGGAATTTCCTCACCAATGAAACAGCAAGCCTACCTCCTTTTAGCCCTTTAAATGACTTTGCTTTTTTTACAGTAAATGGTGATATCTTCAAACTAGCTGATGTTAACGATGCGTCAAATATCTCCAGTTTCTTCAACTCAGAGACTGGGGACAGAACTTTTAGCTACACTTTTACCAAATCAAGTATTTACAAAGTAGGAATTGGTGTTGTAGATATTGACGATTTCACCAATACATCGGCATTACAAATTAGAGAAGCTAGCTTTATAGGTATCATTCAATCTGTTCCTGAACCATCAGTCGCCTTGGGGTCTTGCCTTGTTATCGGATTTGGGACAGTCTTTCAGGGAAAGCGTTCAAAAATCAAAGCTAATATGGGCGTTGGTTTAAAGAGTTAATTCTACGCTGATTGGCAATTTCGGCTACGATGTACTCACAGGAAGTACTGGTGCGCTGTTCTTTGATCCAGATGGCAATCAAACTGGGTTTGGAGCAGTGTAGATTGCGACGCTATCGAATCGACCGCTGATTGGAGGTAATGACATTTTTGTTGCAACCTAGTTAAGATTTACGTAACTCTTACAGTCAAGCAATCTGTTATTAGATTTCTTGGCTGCGACACATTGTAGCTTTTTCATCGCTCTGATAAGAAGAAAAGAGTATAGAATATCAAATTGACAGTCTAACAAAAGAAAATGAACGATGTACCTCCTTTATTAACAGCTATATTATTGGTGATAAATTTAGGTATTTTTGGGTATTTGATAAGAGGTAAAACTTTAATAATTTAAGATTGGCTCTTTCCACGAGCGACTGCTTTGTTGTACTACTCACATAGCTGACTTTATAAATAGTTACAATAACTAAAATGAATAGTGAAGATTTTTATAACCAGGGTATAGAAAAAGCTCAACAAAAAGATTATCAAGGAGCCGTAAAAGATTTTGACCAGGCTTTGCGGCTCGATTCAAATAAAATTGAAATATACAAGCAACGTGGTGCTGCTTACCTTGCACTTGCTAATCATCAAAGGGCGCTAGAAGATTTTAACCAAGCACTTAAGTTAAATCCCAATGATGCAGAAATATATGATATGCGAAGTATGGTTTATTTTGCACTTGAAAATACCCAGGCAGCAATCGACGACCTCAACCAAAGTTTGCAATTAAATTCTAACAATGTAAAAGCATATAAACTACGGGCTATTCTCCGTCTAGCAACAGGAGAAACTTCGGGAGTACTTGAGGATTTTAATCAAGCTTTGCGCCTTGCTCCTCACGATGCCGAACTTTATAACAGTCGAGGTTTTATTTTTCTTACTCAGGGAAATCAGTATGAAGCGTTAGAAGACTTCAATCAAGCTTTGCAGCTTAATCCTGATTATGTTGATGCTTACAACAACCGGGGTTTACTTTACTGCATGACGGGAAATCAGCAGCAAGAAGCACTGGAGGATTTCAACCAAGCTCTACAGATTGATCCTACATACGCTAAGGCTTATAAAAATCGAGCAAGTATACATTTAGCTTTGGGGAAACAGCAAGAAGCACTGGAGGATTTCAATCAATTAATTGCTATTAATCCCGATGATGAAGCCTATTACAATCGAGGAACTCTCCGCCTTGCATTAGGAGATCATCAAGAAGCGCTGTCAGACTTTAACCAATCTTTAAATCTTAACTCAACCAATGTTGAAGTCTACAAAAATCGAATATTTGTTAGGCTCTTACTAAAGGATGTTCAAGGAGTCATAGAAGACCTTAAACAGATTGTACATCTCAACCCTGACACTTCTGAAGAAAGTCAGTCAGCAATGGAAATCCTTAATAAGGCTTTACAGTCTGTCCCAGATGACGCTGAAGGTTACAAATTACGTGGTAGCTTCTACTTTGCTTTCAATGAGCCACAAAGGGCAATTGAAGATTTTAATCAGGTTTTGCGGTTTAATCCTAATGACACTCAAGTTTATAGCATCCGTGGGTTAGCCCATGTTGCCTTAGAAGATTATCAGGCGGCAGTCAAAGATTATACCCAAGCGCTACAATTTAATCCTGATGACCTGTTGATATATAAGTATCGAGCTGAGGCTTGCTATGTTTTGAAAGACTTTGAAGGAGCAATTCAAGACTATACGCAAGCCTTGGTACTTAAATTTGACGATGCCGAAGCTTACTATAATCGAGGATTAATTCGATTACAGTTGGGTAATAACCAAGAAGCACTTGATGATTTTAATCAAACTTTACAACTAGAGCCTAGTAACGCCAAGGCTTATAAGAACCAAGGTGATATCTACTATGAATTACAAGAGTATAACAAGGCACTAAAGAATTATACCCAAGCTTTACAATTTAATCCTAAAGATGCCACAGTACACAATAACCGAGGTATTATTTACTCCATTTTAGGAAATAAAGAAGCAGCTTTTAAGGATTTTAGTAAGGCTTTACAGCTTGATTCTGAGTACGCCAACGCTTACAAAAACAGAAGTTTGCTTCGTGCTGAAATTGAAGATTGGCAAGGAGTAATTGAGGACTTAAGTTATTTATTGCGTTTGAATTCCCATGATATCAATGCTTACCAGAGACGCGGTGATGCCTACCGCAACATAGGTAATTTTCAAAGGGGAATTTTTGATTATACCCAAACATTGCAAAAAAATCCAAATCTTGCTGAAGTTTACTATAATCGAGCTATTTGTAGATATTCTATAGGTGATAATGCAGGAGCTATTGAAGATTATTCTCAAGTTATTCGCATTAATCCTAGTTATGCAAAAGCATACATTTATCAGGGAATAATTCGTAATAATACGGGAGATAAATTAGGAGCAATTGAAGATTTTACACAATATATTCATATGTATCCTAATCATGCTGAAGCTTATTACTACCGAGGAACAGTCTACTATGAAATAGGACATATGCAAAATGCTATAGAAGACTATAATCATGCAATCGAATTTAATCTAAATTATGCTGATGCATATTACGCACGAGGAGCTACCCATTTTTCTTTAGGAGACATACAAGCAGCATTAAAAGATTGTCATAAAGCTGTTGAAATATATAAATCTCAAGGTGAAATAATTAAATTACAGAGGGTACAAATTTTATTAAAAAGCTTATGTGAGACATAGCTTGTTTCAGAACTCATATTTTTCTGAGTTTACCAATCTCACGCTTTTATCTAGCACTACCTTTATGTTTTAGTTCCAGAAAATCTTTAGTTACTCTAACTATCGAATCTCCATTTATATAATTTGAAGTATAATTGGGCGTTAATGGTAGATTATCACCCGATTCTAGTACTAAAATAACCCGAAAAAAGTATTCGTCTATACTAGTATCAATCCGTTCAAGCTTAACATCAGTAATTTCGTTCAAAGAATATTGAAAAACTGTTTTTCTTAACGTTCCAAACCACCTGTAACGACTAAGTTTTACAGTATTTGTTTCTTTATCAAAATTACAAGTGATAAATAAACCTGGTGACGCTACTAGCAAGGCTAATATTCCACAGAATACAGTAATCATGACAACAATGTAACCAGTAAAAGTCTCATCAAGTATAACCTCTAAATTCTTCTCTATAGGGTTTTTCAAAAAATTATTAATTCTTAATACTATTGATTGCAATTCTTCAAGGTTCAATTTTGGGTATCCTGCGCGTGAAAAAGGAAAACTATCTCTATCATTTAATAGTAAAATGTTATATTTATAATACTTAGCCTGACCATCAGTATCAATCTGAGTTTCCAATTTAGCCTCTAGTAACTCAGAAACTAGCGTTTGACTCTGTTCTCGACCTAACCAATTATTTTTTGTTAACTTACACATCACTGTTAGAGTATTTTGTCCCGCACTCAAATCAATATTTGAAGTAGATATATTGTTTGGATAACGATGACACACAAGTTGTGTAATAGGTGTAAATACAATAGACGCAAATAAAAATAAAACAAACAATTGACTAAAAAATATTCCCACACCTAAAAATACTTTTGGTCGAATAATAAAAATAAGTTTAGTTGATGTTTGCTCTGAGACTTTTAGAGGATTAGCTAGACTCAAATAACATCCAGCACCTAAGTTAATTGCCAACAGGATGGTAAATAATAAAACAGTCATTTTATTTGTAGCTCCAGAACCGCTTTAGCAGATAGAAATATTACGCGTTTACCAATTAGATAATAAACCAAGAAAGAATAACCTCAACTACTCTTCTGTGCCTAGCGCTATCGAATATGCCAGCATTAATCTACTCTCTAACCCTCACACTCCTTCATTTGATCTAGTTATAGCTCATCGTTCGCGTAATCGAGAATGAGTTTGATGAAATAAGGGATATGTGAAGAAGCAGGCTTTCCAAAAACAGGAGATCGCTATGGCGTTCCTAAATATCATTAAAAAACTTGTTGCAATCTAAACATCCAAAGTACTTGCATCACAAATGTCATTGGTCAGCAGTCGAGCATTCGCATTTAACGCTTCCCGCATCGTCCGCCGGGAACCCTCACCAAGACTGTTGAGATAAACTTCAGCTGGGTGCAGAGTTCGCTACATTTATTGAAACCCGTTTTGATACCGGAATAAATTTTCCCGTCCACATATTCACCCAAAGGCATTCCCATAGTTTCCATATCCGCCTCCAACAGCACATACAAATCGCTTTTTAGTTCCGACTCCAATTCAATTCGGAAGTTTTTAGCAATGGTGAGCGATCGCTATTCCAAATCATCATAAAAGCTGAACTTCATTTTATACCTTTGGACGCAAATTGTACCGCCCAACAATCTCTACATCAAGTTCATAAGTATCGCTCAGTCCCCGACGCTGTAGGGCTTGATTTATCGCATCCTGCGATGCCAGAATTTGCTCAACTCGCTGAGTATGGGACACACTCAAAGAGTGTTGGCGATAATAGTAAAGAGGTTTTGCCAGATGTTCTACATTCGTCACTTCCGACAGCCGCAGGCATAAATCATAGTCTTGGGCACGTTCAAACTCCTCATTTATACCGCCCACTTGCTCGTAGACTTCTCGACGCAGCAACCGAAAATGGAAAATCATAAAATCAACCAACAGTCGCTCCTTAGAGTAAGGAATGCTGGAGCGTTGCCCGTATTCCAGAAGTTGATTGTCTTTGTCAATTACCTGATAATCAGTGTATACTAATCCGATTTCTGGGCGAGTATCCAGTACCGCAAATGTTTCCTCCAGTGCCGTAGGTGCTAATAAGTCATCACTGTCTACCAATCCAAAATAGGGACTAGTAGTTTGTTGTATTGCAGCTTTCAGAGAATGCGCTCGTCCTAAATGGGCTGCCGCTACTAAACACACTCGTTGGTCAATTTGAGCAAAATTACGAGCGATTTCCACAGAGCGGTCAGTAGAACCGTCATCCCAGATTAACAGTTCAAATTCGGGACGAGTCTGAATCAGGACACTTTTAATTGCAGGAGCAAGATAGCGCTCTTGATTGTAGACCGTCATAATAATAGAGATAAATTTTTTCATAAGGTTTTCTTTATAGTACAAACTTCAATTTATCTCTACTTGTAACTAAGAAATAAATGTATAATTCCTAACTTATTATATTTTGATTATCAGTTCCGGCTACAATGACCAAAAGACTGAATGTACACTATTTAGGCTATATTAGCTTCACTTACATCAGAGTTTATCAACATAATTTGATTATTTGTAATAGTATCAATACTTAATAAAAAGTAAATTTATTGCGTGGAAATACGTGGAAATATCGTGGTTTAATCTAAAATTTGCAAGCCATTATGCAATTGAGAAACTAGGAATAAGAACAATACGCTCTCCAAAACTCAGTCACTTCCAATGGCTGAAACACCAAAACTACTAACTGCGCTTTCCCATCGGGCGAAAATACAAAAATCTTTACTATTGCTCCATGCCCTCAACCACCACGAATTCATCTAAATATTTCTTTATCGGACTCACTCTTACAGGAAACTACACGGCTGCCACCGCAATGCAGATGTTGGGGTATGAAGTCGTGCATTTTCCACGCTCACTGACTTGGATTGAAAAATTTGATGCGTTCACTGATACTCCTGTCGCCTTTTGGTTCAGGCAGGGATTATTACCCCAGGACGCCACTTTTGTTCTAACGGTAAGAGAAATCGAATCCTGGCTGGAGGCTTGCCAAACCTGGTTTGAGAGCAGACCAATCAGTACTCTCGACCCTTTGACGCAGCATTTGCGTTGCTATCTATATGGAGGACTCATCTTTGAGCGAGAGCGTTTTATCGATTACTACTGGACTCACTTAGAAATTTGTCGAAAGTTAGCTCTCAGACATAACCTGAAACTTTATGAGTGGAACTTAGTTGCAAACCCTAGTTGGGATTTTTTATGTAACCTCACAGGGCGAGATATTCCATCACTTGCATTCCCTTTTAAACTTGAACGACAATACAAAAGAGGAACGTGGCAGGGTGTCCTTAACTCCAAACTCTGCGTCAATAATGATACATTATAGCCGCTTAACTTATCTATTGTTTGAGTTTACTTGGAATCGGATTCGCCCAGCAACTTTTCTAAGTCACTCAATAGCCTCTCCAACTTCTTGTATTTTTTATCGTCTTTCCACAACTGAGCTTGTTGTAAACGCTTGCCTATTTCTGCATAGCGGTTGCTCAAGGTTTTGGAAGGTGTCGCTTCTGGCGTTGTCTCTGATGATTGCAGTTGCTTTACTAATCCCTTAATTTGAGTTAACGACAGATTTTGAGCAATTGCCGAGGAGAGTACATCAGCACGCTGTTGCTCGTTTTTGACTCGTGCTATTGTTCGTGCCTTAGTAAATTCAAGCTGACCTTGGCGCAATACGTACAGTACATCTGCTGGCAAAGAGAGTAACGGCAAGCGGCTTGTACGAAAGCTTTCCGCATTAAATTTACCAATGCCTGCCAAGATAATTTCAATTTCTTCAAGTTGACGGGAAACGTTTCCCGTCAATTCCAAATCACGTTTTTTAGCATTGGCAGCAACGTTTAGAATTGATTTTACGTCTTCAGTGCTGACATCCAGATTTATCGCCAGCAGTTCTAGTATTGCTTCCACTTCTTCTACTGGGTTGAGGTCTTCGCGTTGTAAGTTTTCGAGTAACGCGATTTGCAGAGCTTGCCGATCGCTCAGTTCTTTACTGACAATTGGGACTTCAGCTAATCCAGCCGACTTTCCTGCCCTCAGTCGCCTTTCTCCAGCAATTAATTCATATTCTCCATCGCCGAGCGGACGGACTAACAAGGGTTCTAAAATCCCGTGTTCGCGTACCGACTGCACAAGCTGTGACATTTTTTCGGGGTCGAACCAACGGCGTGGTTGTTTTTTGGCAACTCGAATTTTGTCGATGGAAATGGTAGTAGCAGCAGATGCCTCCACATCCATAGTTAATAAATCTTCAACGCCACGCATCTTAGGGACTTCCAGGCGTTTTTTTGTCATTACAGCTTCTCCATGCCTTG
>CAZZZY010000241.1:0-8093 GCA_964658545.1 uncultured Acetobacteraceae bacterium
CGATCTCCAATCCCCATCCCCAATGACTATAAATAAGAAATCCAATCACTCCAGCTACCAGCATAAAGTTTACCTTTGTTAATGCCAGCTAATTCTAAAGAAAGTAAATTTACGCAAGCAGTAACGCCAGAACCGCAATAAACCAAGATTTCTTCGGCTGTTTCTAGCTTCTCCCAGCGACAGCGTTGTTCCCCTTCAGGGAGTAGGTAGCCATTTGAATCTGTAACTTCTTGCCAGGGATAGTTGACTGCACCAGGAATATGTCCAGCAATTTTATCAATTGGTTCTCGTTCACCTCGGTAGCGATCGCTTTCTCTCGAATCTACCAATATTACCTCTGGTCTGTCTTTGCGGTTTTTCACCGCCGTCATATCTACCACCTTTTCTATTTGCACTTCAGCTACGAAAGTACCCATCGGAGGCTGAGGAATGACATCCGTAACCGGATAACCAGCTTTTTGCCATCCAGCAAAGCCTCCATCCAGTACCGCGACTTGCTCATGTCCGAGATAGCGCAACAGCCACCACAAACGAGATGCAAAGGCAAAGCGCGAATCATCGTAAGCTACAACCAGAGTTTTTTGGTAATTTACCCCAATCGCTGCAAATTTGTTAGCTATATCATTGGGGTTAGGTAAAGGATGTCTCCCGCCATGCTTACCTACTGAGCTAGAAAGATCCTGATTCAAATCTAGGTAATATGACCCTTTAATATGGCTTATTTGGTACTGTTGTTGTCCTAGTTGTGGATCGGCTAAAGAAAAGCGACAATCCACAATCACGACTTGCGAATCTTCGAGATGTTCAAATAACCAAGCTGGCGAAACAACAAATTGGGAATTGGGCATTGGGAATTATTTAGAGGATTTACACAACTGGCACAAACTACGATTTATTACTAATCTTTGTAGCTAGTTGGTGGCGGTGTCATCAGTTGCGATCGCGCTAATTAGGTTTTTGTCTGAGTAGGATAACATTACCAATGATGACTTTACCATTTTTTGCACCGAAGCCTGGCGATCGCTCGTAGTTCATAGGTTGGGTTAACTAACAAATATTTCACGTTT
The DNA here is from genome assembly GCA_964658545.1 of uncultured Acetobacteraceae bacterium. GTDB lineage: Bacteria > Cyanobacteriota > Cyanobacteriia > Cyanobacteriales > Nostocaceae > Nostoc. Next base: position 1,068 of record CAZZZY010000241.1, read on the forward strand.
TTTTGTAAAATGTCAGACTTAGAAAATTTTACACCTAAGCTCACAGCAGATGGTTCCTTCACCTTTGTCTCTCAAGAGTTTGGTGAATCCTTTCATAGCCATTCTGGAGCGAAGCAGGAGAGTTTTTTCAAGTTTGTGGAACCTACTCAACTAGCTACAGTAGCCCAAAAACCAGTCTTGCGGCTATTGGATGTTTGTTATGGTCTGGGATATAATACGGCTGCTGCTTTGCAGACAATTTGGGCAGTGAATCCCACTTGTGATGTTGAGTTAATCGGCTTAGAAGTAAATCCAGCAGTGCCACAAGCTGCGATCGCTCATCACTTGTTTGACAATTGGGACTATAACCATATTGAAATCTTGTCCCAGCTAGCTTTTGAGCATCAAGTGCAAATAGCTCATCTAAAAGCGAAGCTACTAATTGGTGATGCTAGAACTACGATCGCGCTAGTACATCAGTCGGGTTTCTGGGCAGACGCAATCTTCCTCGATGCATTTTCACCACCACAGTGTCCTCAATTATGGACTGTTGAATTTATTAAACAACTGTCATTGTGTTTACATTCAGATGGTTTATTAGCCACCTATTCTTGTGCTGCTGCTGTACGCACAGCACTTTTGTCTGCTGGTTTGATCATCGGTTCTACCCCACCTGTGGGCAGGCGATCGCCTGGCACTGTGGCAGCCCATTCTGCGAGTATTGAGTCTAAAGACTACTCAGTACTCCCTACCCTCTCACCAGCTGAAAAAGAACACTTACTAACCCGTGCTGCTATCCCCTATCGCGATCCTAAATTGAGCGATTCAAGCGAAGTCATACTGATGCGCCGACAACAAGAGCAACAAGCTTCTTCACTCGAATCTACCTCCCATTGGCGAAAAAAGTGGCTATTGGGAACACAAGGCAGGGATTTTATCGGAACTTGACCCCAAGTCTCACCAAGCCTAATTTTGTGTAGTTTCACAAAAAATTGGTATTAGACAGCGATCGCAACGACAAACTAGTACAGCACGGCGGAAATAAGCCACCCATTCCAAATCAACAAAACGCTTACGCTGTATTCATTTTGAATGCGTGAATTTTGAATTCCGCCTTGCGGTACTAGTTCCTCGCTCCTTAATTCCAGAGAAATGATCCATATTTTCCAAAGATTCTGATTTCCTTTCCAGATACTCAGGGAACAAGTTTTTACTATGCAAATAAATGAAATTAAATTAAATTTATTATAGTATATAATTCTACAAGGTGTTCCAAGGTAATTGAGTATCACAATAACTGAGTAAGTAAAAATATGTGTACTTAATGATTACTATAAATACCTTCTAACTAAAAACCCTATTTTTTCATAACAAGCAAGCGAATACAGTACCTTGCGAATCTTATGTGTTAAAAAATATCCGTAAAAAGCCTGATTTAATATTTGTGCAAATTGATCATACTGGAAGTACAAGCAAGAAATTTGACAACAAGATATAACTTGTTCATAAGATAAAAGATACAAACTACGAAAACTCAGATAGGCAGCTTGAGATAATGCATAATCCCTATGAAAACTCTGGCTCAGATACAGTCAAATATTAAATTTCTTTTTCAAATCTGACACTGTTAACTTATGCAAAAACTTGGGGTGCCTTTGTGATTCAATCGAAATCCAACCATACAGGCTTTACAGAAGAAATTGTTAGTGGGTCAAATCCCATTACCACAGTAAGGAGTATCGGTTCAAATCATGCTGTAGGATGGCAAAATAATCTAGAGACTTATTCTTTAGGCTTATCTCAAGAAGACCTTATTCTTGAAAATAGGCAAGCAGTGTCTTCTCGGATAAAAGCTGATGTTAATTGTGCTAAAGTGAATGGGTTTGATTTAGATCCCCCGAAGGTCTTAGTAGTTGACGATCATGCCGCAAGTCGCATGACTGCTGTTGCCCTCTTGGGGATGGAAGGATACGAAGTGATTGAGGCAGACAGTGGTTCTACTGTTGTAGGATTAGTCACTCAAAAACAACCAGATTTGATTTTGCTGGATGTCATGATGCCAGAAATGGATGGATTTCAAGTTTGCCAATTGCTCAAACAAGATGAGCAGACTAGGCTAATCCCAGTAATTTTTATTACAGCGTTAAATGACAGGCAATCGCGCATTCGAGGAATTGAAGTTGGGGCAGATGATTTTCTCACGAAACCCTTTGATCGTCTGGAACTGACGGCGCGTGTGAAATCCTTGGTGCGGCAGAAGCGTCTGAACGAGGATTTAGATCATGCTGAACAAGTGCTATTTTCCATTGCCATGTCCATTGAAAGTCGCGATCCCAACACGGGCGATCATTGTGAACGCCTGTTAAAACTGGGACAAATTTTTGGTGAATACCTCAACCTCTCACGTTACCAAATTCGAGATTTGAGGTGGGGTGGTTATCTCCACGATATCGGCAAAGTGGGTATTCCTGATGCAGTGCTGTTGAAAAAAGGTCAACTCACCCCTGAAGATTGGCAAACCATGCAACAGCACGTTTTGATTGGGGAAAAAATCTGCCAGCCACTACGGAGTATGCGGGGTGTAATTCCCATTATTCGCCATCACCACGAACGCTGGGATGGCTCAGGCTACCCCGATAGACTCAAGGGGGATGATATTCCCTATCTGGCGCAAGTATTTCAGTTAATTGATATTTACGATGCTCTGACCAGTGAGCGGCCTTACAAAATAGCTTACACCACAGAAGAAGCACTTTCAATGATGCTAAAAGAAGCTAATGCCGGTTGGCGCAATCCCAAACTAATGCAGCAGTTTGTCGAGTTTATTCGCTCTTTTCAATAAAAAGAGTAGGAGTAGGGATAATAGACTTGGAAACATCTTAATGAATGGAAAAACACGCCTGCCTTGGCAAAGGTCATTCACTGCTATACAAGACTTTACCATTTAGTCTCACTCTTCTATGATTAGCTGGTATTGATAAACTTTTTCCATTTTGTAGACAGACATTCCCAAATACAGACTTTGATGGGAAGATAATTATATAGTAAAAAGAAAGCTATGAAATTATCAGACTATGCCTTGTCCATCGGTGTGAGCTACAAAATTGCTTGGAAAATGCGGAAAGGTGGGGAGGAATAATGCAGCTAGTCGAAAAGCACGTAATCAGGAAAAACCATAAAAACTATCAAGAGATAGATAATTTATGCAATATTCCAAGAATCTTTACAACGCTGCCAATTATTTAATTAGGCAGTCGCTTTTCAGTACAGGAGAATTCCTCAACTACAATCAGGTACAGAAAAGACTTAAAACATCTATTGACTATAAGGCAATTCCAGCTAAAGTAAGCCAGCAGATTTTGATGGCTCGTTGAATATCCTAAGAAAAGCAATCCCTGAAGCTTTCGCCCAAGGGATAGAGGGGATTGTAGTTTCCCCAGTGAAGGTTAAACTTCCAAACTAATAACCTGGAGGTCTGTCTATATTATTAGCAACTATGATTTGAGCCTACATTTTAAAGTACCAAGAGCATTAATCATAATTTCACAGATAGCTGATAGCTAACTATGGTAGTTGTAGCAATTTTAGCGGCAGGGCGCGGCACACGGATGAAATCAAGCTTACCCAAGGTTTTACATTCTTTGGGTGGGCGATCGCTAGTAGAGAGAGTTCTCGAAAGTGTAGAACCACTTTCCCCCTCACGGCGAATCGTAATTGTCGGATACCAATCTGAGGAAGTGCAAGCCGCCATGCATTCAATTCCTAGCTTGGAGTTTGTCGAACAGACTGTGCAACTGGGAACAGGTCATGCCATCCAGCAATTACTTCCTCACTTGGAAGATTACACGGGGGATTTGCTGATACTTAACGGCGATTTACCGTTGATACGCAGCGAAACCCTCAAGCAGATGTTACAAACTCATACCCGAAATCAAAACGCTGCCACTATTCTCACCTCGCACTTATCCGATCCCACAGGCTACGGGCGCGTTTTTTGTAACGATGAAAATATTGTGCAGCAAATGATCGAACATAAGGATTGTAATGCTGCTCAAAGACAAAATCAGCGGATTAACGCTGGAGTTTACTGCTTCCGTTGGCCAAATTTGGCAGAGGTACTTCCCCACCTCCAACCAAACAATGCCCAGAAAGAATACTACCTCACTGATGCCGTGACTCAAGTCGGACAAGTAATGGCAGTAGATGTGGAAGATTACCAAGAAATTCTCGGCATTAACGATCGCCTGCAACTGGCAACAGCATCCGAAATTTTGCAAAGGCGAGTCAAAGAAAAATGGATGCTAGCAGGTGTCACCCTTATCGACCCCACAAGCATCACCATTGATGAAACAGTGGAATTACAGCCAGATGTAATTATTGAACCCCAAACTCACCTGCGGGGAAATACGGTGATTCAAACAGGAAGTCATATTGGGCCGGGAAGTTTAATTGAAAATAGCCACTTAGCTGAAAATGTCACGGTGCAGTATTCTGTAGTAACAGATAGCAGTGTGCAGGCAGGAAGCCGAATTGGCCCTTATGCTCATTTACGCGGTCAGGTAAAAGTGGGTGCTAATTGCCGTGTGGGGAATTTTGTGGAATTGAAAAATACACAATTAGGCGATCGCACGAATGCTGCACATTTATCATATATAGGTGATAGCGTTGTCGGTAATCAGGTGAATATTGGTGCCGGTACAATCACTGCCAATTATGACGGCGTGAAGAAACATCGTACCAAAATAGGCGATCGCACAAAAACCGGTGCCAATAGCGTTTTAGTGGCTCCACTCACCTTGGGTAATGATGTCTACATCGCAGCTGGTTCAACTGTTACAGAAGATGTGCCTGATGATTCTCTGGTGATTGCCCGTAGTCGTCAGGTGGTGAAACCAGCCTGGCGCAAAAAGAGCTATTAACAATTCAAAATTCAAAATGATGCTCTCTAAGAGACGCTAAAAGCGTAGCGTCTCTTAGAGAGTGTTTACTTTCTGCGAGATCAGCTTCAACCGGCTCTGAAGAAGGTTATACTTTCTCATAAAACTACGAAAACAACTAGGCGGCGATCGCCAAAAAGTTCTTAGCCTGGAAAAGATGTATCAGACTTTAATAAATATTAGAGGTCGCTGTAATGCCGACGATTCATTTTGTGGATGGTGAAAAAGGCGGGGTAGGAAAGTCTCTCTTTACCAGGACAATGATTCAGTATTGTCTGGATAAGAGAATCCCCTTTGTACCAGTGGAGACAGATAGATCGAATCCAGATGTCGCAGGGGTATACAAGGAGATATGTAAGTATGCTGTGTTTAGTGAGAATGAACGACAGGCAAATAAGGCAGATAGAATATTTGAGTGGGCCATAGAGAGGCCAGTAATTGTGAATTTAGCCGCACAATCCCATAGAGCAGTACAAGGGTGGATTGAATCTAATCAATTACTTGAACTAGGAAGTTCGCAGGGAGTGATGTTTTGCAAATGGTTTGTATCCACAGGAGGATACGACAGCATCAACTTGTTTACTCAGTCAGTGAATACCTACGGTGAGAGAATCCCTCATATTCTGGTGAGGAATTTAGGGCTGTGTGATGATTGGGAGCATATAGAGTCAGACTCCAACTTTCAGAACATAGTAAATAAATATCACATAAAAGTTATAGATTTTCCGAAGTTAGCATACAGAGAAAGAAACATAATTGACCAAAATCGCCTAACATTTGCAGAGGCTAGAGAGTATAAAGAATTTGGGATAATTGGGAAACAAAGAGTAGTGAATTTTCTGAAGCTTGCTTATGGTGCTTTCGAGAAAGTAGGTATCTGGTATGAAAAAGTTGAATAGCAGTCATTGGTCATTGGTCATTAGTACCAATGACTAATGACAAATCCCCGCATGAGATTGGATAGGCAGGGTGGTTTCATACGAAAAAAGAAAAATAGATAAGTCCTGATTTCTCGTTTCGTCCCATAGATTTTGACCCCACTTCCATTCCTCTCCCCGAAAGGTCGAGAGGCTTTTAAACCTAGTTTTAGTTTTTCTCTAGCTGTATGAAACCACCCTGCCGCATGAGATTGGATAGGGGGGCACAGGTGCGTATTTATACGTAGAAGGAAGCGATGTGTAGTAGCATATCGTAGAGAAGTGTCAGATCAACAGACATTGCAAAGCGAATTTGACTACAATTCTTAGAAAGAGTTGCAAAAACCTAATGTCTAAAAAGTCTGATTCGCAGTTCCAAAATCTCTTCACTTCAGCCAAATCAACCAACTGGGACGAAAGATTAGCCCAAATAGCCTATCGCTTTAACCGAGAGTATCAAGGCCAAACCTTTGAACTCCCAACTGAAGTCCAGGCGATGCCGATATTTCGCGAGTGGATTGAAGGTAGTTTTGCAGGAAGAATTGCTTCCCCTTTTTGGGAAGTTGCTCAACCTCAAAAAAACCAGCACTGTATAGATATCGGCTGTGGTATCAGCTTTTTAATCTATCCTTGGCGGGATTGGCAAGCATTTTTTCATGGACAAGAAATCAGTAATGTGGCACGGGATACTCTTAATTCCCGTGGGCCACAGTTGAATTCTAAGCTGTTCAAAGGTGTTGAGTTGGGAGCAGGCCATCAGTTAAACTATCCATCAGAGCAGTTTGACTTAGCGATCGCAACAGGATTTAGCTGCTATTTTCCACTCGAATACTGGAATGCTGTACTAGCAGAAGTTAAGCGGGTATTAAAACCAGGTGGAAATTTTGTGTTCGACATCCTCAATCCAGAACAGCCTTTAGCAGAAGATTGGGCAGTTCTGGAAACCTATTTGGGGGCTGAGGTGTTTTTAGAGCCTGTAGCTAAGTGGGAAAAAACCATTAAGGCAGCTGGTGGTAAAGTCATAACACAGAAATTAGGGGAATTATTTAATCTGTATAAGGTACGATTTTGAAAATAAGTAGCTATAGCCTTTCTCGACAAGCGTGAGGTACAATTTTTCCCCCTTCCCGCCTTCGGGAAGGGGGTTAGGGGGTTAGGTCTGTTTGCATACTTGTACCTCATCAGATTGAAAA
>CAZZZY010000242.1:0-8049 GCA_964658545.1 uncultured Acetobacteraceae bacterium
AAGTGGGCCATCAGCTTCAGCGATCGCTTCCTTGACAAGTTGACTTAAAGGTTTGCCTTCATAAGCGATCGCTTCTGCCACCAGCATATCGGCTAAAACCCCGTCTTTTTCGGGAATATGCCCAATAATACTCAAACCACCTTATTCTTCTCCACCGATTAATACAGCAGTTTCGCGCATTTTTTCGCCGATGTATTTAAAACCAACTGGTGTTTCGTAAATTTGCAGCCCATTTTTAGCAGCGAAATTATCTAGCAGGTGGGTTGTCGCCACAGTGCGGACGATAGCGCCAGTTTTACCCTTATTTTTGATTAAATGACGCGCTAGAACTAGCAGCACAGTATTAGGAGTCAGGACGGTTCCTTGTTCATCAACGATACCAAAGCGATCGCCATCTCCATCTGTCGCCAAGCCCAAATCAGCGCGATCGCGGACTACTGCTTCCACTAACTCAACTAATTGTTCTCCTTTGGGTTCTGGCATTCCACCGCCAAATAAAACATCCCTCCAAGTGTGGAAACTTTCTAACTGAACGCCACTATGTTGCAAAACTTCATCTAAATAGCCGCGAGAGGTAGAATACAAAGCATCGTACTTTACCTTTAGATTAGCGCTTTTGATTTTTTCTACATCAAGTAGAGTGTAGATAAATTGCAGGTAATCAGGTTTCGGATCAAAAGTTGAAATTGAACCTGATGGGTTACTTCTAGGCAATTCATCCGATGCACTTTCTATATTTGCCACAATAGTATCAGTAATCTCTGGAGTGGCAGGCCCAGCATAATCGGGTATATATTTAATTCCACAGTAGGGTGCTGGATTATGACTAGCAGTAAACATTAACGCCCCAGCCGAATTGAGGTGACGGGCGTTGTAGGCAATTACTGGTGTGGGGCAATCCCGATCAGTAATTTTCACAGTCCAACCTAAGTCTGCCAGTACTTGGGCTGCTGTTTGGGCAAACTGGTCAGCTAAAAAGCGAGTATCGTAGGCAATAAGTACTGGTCTGTCTTTTTTGTAGGCTGTTTCTAAGTAAATAGCGATTGCCCTTGTTACTTTCCGCACATTGGGAAAAGTAAAGTCATCGGCAATAATCCCTCGCCATCCATCGGTGCCAAATTTAATCTTGCTGGACATTTTTGCCACTTGCTCCCGTACATTATCGGTACTATAAAAGCTTCCCGCAAAGCGTGTGTAGCAGCAAGTATCCTCCGAAGTTCTTTTCTAAGCAAGCCTTAGCTTAAACTTCTCCCCACCGTATTTTCTCTCACTGTTTGTCAGCAATGTCAACCCCCGATCGACCTTTTGCCAGTTATCACCTTTGGTCTCTAGTTGCCCCAGCGACTGGGCAAGAACGCTGGCATTGCCAGATGAGACGGGGGTTTATCAAAGCACGGCAACACGAACCACAAGTCAAAGCGCTGTTAGCGCAAGCCACCGCACCCCAGAGGATTGGGATACTCGCCCAAAAAGGCGTTTATGAGTTTCATCATCACAGGTATCTGTTAAAGCAAGCAGATGGTGTAGAAAGAGTTGCAAAACTACTGAAATTAGGCAACTCAAGCATTCAAGTCCAGCAACGCGTGCTGCAAATTTTGCAAAAATATCACGATGCGCCGTTGCTTTTGGATAAAGATATTCTCCAACTAACTCCAGGTGATGAAGGTTTTCCTAAACCGATAGTAGTTGAACAAGAGGATTATTGCTTTCGCTTATATGCGGCTATGGACTGCGTTTTTATTGAGTCTGATAGGACTTTACATATTTTAGATTTCAAAACTGGTAAGTCAGCTTTTGACAAACGACAGGCATTAGTTTATTTACTAGCTGCTCGTTATCTTTACCCTGGACGGAAAGCAGTTGCATCATTTTATAATTTAGAAATATCTAAGAAATCAGAATTAATTAGCATCAATAATAGTGAATTAGAATCATTGAAATTGGATTTAGCCAATATTGCCCACAAGCACCAACACGATTTGCAAAAATATCAGGAAGAAACGAGTAATTTTAGTAAAATTTTTCCTCCTAATCCTGGCTCTCACTGCCGCTTTTGCCCATTTAACTCAATCTGTGAGTTTGCCAATTTTAAGCAAACTCAATCATATCCACTGCCAAGTTTAAGAGTTAATAGCTAATTTCTTACCTCTTTATATTGGTTTAATCTTCATAAAATGGCTGCTAAATTCTCGTAATTTTACTGACCTGACTCTCGACTCCTGTCAGACAAACTAGATATAACTGCACCTATATCTTGGACTGTCAGGAGTTAAGACTAATGCGATTAACAATAAATAAATCACCACCCTGATGGGGTTCCAGCACAGCAGTGGATGAATAATCTCACATTTTATAGTAAAGAATATAGCGGAGCAAGTTTTCGAGAATCAGGATACTTATTCTAAATTTCAGCGTAGGTAATCAATATGAGTAATTTTTCTAGACTTCTTCAAGAGATTAAAGATAATCCGGTTATGTACATAGACAAACCATCAATTACTTGTCTTCATTCATTATTGAATGGTTATTTAAGTAGTTTAAGCCACTTAGGATTTACTCAAGAAGGTTATGCAACCGAGGGATTTAACGAGTGGATGCAAGAAAGAGCCAAAACTAAAGTTTCACAATCATGGGCTGGGATAATTCTGTTTCTTTGTGGTAGTGAGAGAAATGCCTTCTATAGCTTTTTTGAACTCTTTGAAAAGTTCCTAACTTGAATAGGAATAAAAGTTCATAAGTAGACGAAAATAGTGGTTAACCCTCTTTTATCACTTTCGGCAGAGAATAATCTGGAAAGCTTACAACATAAGACCTTTACCAAAAATATTGATTTCAGCCATTCTGCTAGAAAATAAACGCTTAAGTGCGCGTTCTATCTACAGTTCAAAATTGAGTATTAAGGTGCGTTAGCCTACGCCATAACACACCTTACTTGCTTTATCAGCACCTTTCCAGAATGCCCAATGCCCAAATTCAAAAGTCCGGTAATTCTTTAAGAATTGTGAACCGAATATGATTAATCGCCAAATCACCGATGGGGATATCTTCTTTAGTTAGCCGCGCACCTTGACTTGTCACAGTTTCAAAGGTGATACCTTTGCCAATTTCAATGTGATACCAGCATAAGCCCATAAAAAAGCGCGTTGGATAAGGCCCACCTTCATCTACATCGTCAGGATTTGATTCCATTGGTAACCAGCCAAAGTTCGGTACGTAGAATTCCAGCCAAACATGATTAAAGTCGGGCTGTAGCGGCACTCCTAGTAAGTCACTATGGGGAGGACATTTATACCTACCTACGGTGCGGCAGGGGATGTCATTCAAACGGGATAGGGCAAGTAATACGCCGACATATTCGCCACAGGAACCAACGCCCCGTTCTAAAACTGTATCTGGTGTGTCAATGTAAGGTTTAATACCGTAGGATAACTGATCGTAGACGTAGTTGCGGATACTGTGCATTTTCCGCAGCACATTCGTTTCAGAACCAATCGCTTCTCTAGCAGCACGGCGAACAATGGTGGTATCCATTGCTAAATCGTCGTCATCTACTAGATAGCGTGTTTGTAGTTCTGGGGAAAGTTCAGGTATATCTTCTACGTCTCTGGGTGTGATGCGATACTTGATCCCTCGAACTTCCACAAGTGCTTTCCAGCCAAATATATGCCGTTCTCCTGGAGCCAGAGAATCAAATTTAAAGACTGCTACACGTTGCCCTTCTATCACTTCTTCGGTAAAGGGCATACCAATGGGTTCAACGTGTTTCACCTTTTGACGCTCTGTTTCTGATGGGAGAGCAATGCGCCATTCCACATCAGGTAAATAAACCTCGTCTAAGGGGGCAATTTCCTCAGCATAGGACATTTCAATGAGATAGCCATTAGAGAGGGCGTAGCGCTTATCTGGCTGGTAATGATAATACAGGGGATGAATAAAAGTGCGATCGCGGAATGTTAACTCATGACTCGGATCAGCATTGGGGTTATCCCGGATATAAGGCTCCTCTGTGGCGTAAGCGACGTAGATACTTTCTTTGCCTGTTTCACCATTTTTATAGATTGCAATGCCTGTGGGACATTCAAATGGTGTCAGGACACTAAATTGAAGTTCTCCCGTTGCCCTATCCATCGCATAAACTGATTGTTCGGTGCGATCGCAAATCCATAGCATTTCCTGATTCACTGCCAAATTCTCTATCCCAACTCCAGGAGCATGAAATCTGGTAATCTCTTTTCGTGTTTCACGGTCATAAACCAGAATGTAGCCCAACCGTTGGCAGCTGACATAAACTGTTGTTTCCCAAACAGCAACGCCGTCAGCCGGATAAGGCAATGTCACAAAATGTTCTAGACCCAAAGCATTGAGCTTGCACAAGTAAACACTATTTTCTCGGCTGACCCAGAGGGTATCTTCCCATATCGCTAAACCAGTGACATCGGTAAATTCTTTAACTTGATGGGGATTGAGAATTTTGCTGTTGTCAGAAGTAGGATCAATCTCCAGTAGATGCCCTTTAATACTGTCAATGGCAATGAGTCTATCTTGAATGAAAGTAATGCCACACAGGGTAGCAGCGGTAAGCGGTCGAATTGTTTTTTGCCCAAACATCTGGCTTGCGGTTGAGGGGATACGTGCAAAACTCATATTAAGCATATTTATTGAATGGTTAAACACGCTTGGGCAATTCCAAATTCCAAATTCGTCTTGAAAAGTTTGCTAAATTGGGAAACCCCTACTGGCACGCCAGTGCGCTTGAGCGGGGAAATACACAAGCGACTGGCTCAACTTTCCGCAAAATTAAAAATGAAGAAATGCAATCGTGCCATGCATCCTGGCTATTGACTACGGCATGTAAATGAAAGGAATGGCAGCCTAAAATTAATTGTGGCATATCCCTCTGTAACAAAGCTTCAAAGCTCTATTACTCATAATTATCGGTAAAATGTGTTCCGATAAACTCTTTCGTGAGAAATAATACTATGTCAAAATCGGAAGAATTTACAAATGTTAAGAATTACATATACATTGATCCGACTGGGCGATCGCCTTAATGTAACTTTAGGAGATGGAATTCTTGTCATCACTAAATCTAAATTATGATCGAGTTTTGTAACCATTTGCTGTGACCTACACGATGTCTGCTAATTCTCTGCCTGAAGGTGCCGCCGTTTGGCATAGTTTAGAAGTTGATAAAGCGCTAGACCTGCTCGATAGTAATGCAGACAGTGGCTTAACCTCCCAAGAAATTCCACAGAGATTGCAAAAATATGGCCCCAATGAACTTGAAGAAACTGCTGGCCGTAGTCCTTGGGAAATTCTGCTAGATCAGTTCAAGAACATTATGTTATTGATGCTGATTGGCGTAGCTCTAGTTTCTGGGTTTTTAGACCTGATGCGTTTGCAGTCGGGCAATTTGAAGCCTGGTGAAGTGCCATTTAAAGATACCATCGCTATCTTAGCAATTGTCATCCTGAATGGGATACTTGGCTACGTCCAAGAAAGCCGTGCTGAAAAAGCCTTGGCAGCCCTGAAAAAAATGACCTCTCCCTTAGTGCGGGTCATCCGCGAAGCTAGACTTGTGGAGATAGCAGCCAAGGAACTAGTCCCAGGGGATATCATGCTGCTGGAAGCTGGGATGCAGATAGCCGCAGATGGACGCTTGCTCGAACAGTCTAATTTACAAGTGCGAGAGTCGGCACTAACGGGTGAAGCCCAATCTGCCCACAAACAGGCAACATTAAAATTACCCGAAGAAACAGATTTAGGCGATCGCATCAACTTAGTATTTCAAGGAACCGAAGTCCTCCAAGGACGAGCGAAGGTTCTGGTGACTAACACCGGGATGACAACAGAACTAGGCAAAATTGCTGCCATGTTGCAGGCGGTGGAAAATGAAGCTACGCCGTTACAGCAACGAATGACTCAACTGGGTAATGTCCTAGTTACGGGTTCTTTGATTCTGGTTGCCATCGTCGTCGCTGGTGGTGTCATCAAAGACGGAGGTTTTAAAAACATTCAAGAACTCTTGGAAGTTTCCTTGAGTATGGCGGTTGCTGTGGTTCCAGAAGGTTTACCAGCTGTAATTACCGTCACTCTGGCACTGGGAACTCAGCGAATGGTGCGCCAAAATGCCTTGATTCGCAAACTGCCAGCAGTGGAAACGTTGGGTTCTGTAACCACCATCTGTTCTGATAAAACCGGTACCCTGACTCAAAATAAAATGGTGGTGCAATCGATTGCCATTAACAACAAAACTTTTCGCGTTACCGGCGAAGGTTATGTTCCCACTGGGGACTTTCAGTTAAATGGTCAAAAAATTTCCCTAGAGGAATCTCCAGAAATCTCCGCGTTGTCTGTCGCCTGTGCTATTTGTAATGATTCGGTGTTGCAAAAAGAACAAGGTGAATGGGCTATTTTGGGAGATCCTACAGAAGGGGCATTAATTACCCTGGCGGGAAAAGCTGGAATCGAAAAAGACCAGTGGAACAGTAAGTTACCTCGTGTTGCCGAGTTTCCCTTTTCTTCAGAACGGAAGCGAATGAGTGTGATCACTCAGGTAGAGGGAGTCGCCACAGGTGAAGCGAATTCGAGAGGTGTTGACCCTGTAATCGCTAGTTTTCTCCAATCTGAACCTTACTTAATGTTTACCAAAGGTTCTCCAGAGTTAACCTTGGCACGTTCCACTCAAATTCATTTGGGTAATGACACAGCCCCTTTAACTGAAAAACAACGCCAAAAAGTTTTGGCAGAAAACGACCTGATGGCGAGTAAAGGTTTGCGGGTGCTAGGTTTTGCCTACAAACCCCTTAGAGAAATCCCGCCAGAAGGTTCAGATGAAGCATCTGAGCAAGATTTGGTCTGGCTGGGACTAGTGGGAATGCTAGATGCGCCACGCCCAGAAGTGAGGGCCGCTGTGCAAGAGTGTCGAGAAGCAGGAATTCGCCCAGTGATGATTACTGGCGACCACCAATTAACAGCACGAGCGATCGCGATCGATTTAGGAATTGCCCAAGAAGGCGATCGCCTCCTCACAGGTCAAGAATTGCAGCGAATGAGTGACCAGGAATTAGAGCAAAACGTTGACCTGGTAAGCATTTATGCTAGAGTTTCCCCAGAACACAAACTGCGAATTGTCCAAGCATTGCAACGCCGGGGCAGATTTGTAGCAATGACGGGCGATGGTGTCAACGATGCCCCAGCCCTCAAACAAGCCGACATTGGGATTGCGATGGGGATTACTGGAACTGATGTCAGTAAAGAAGCCAGTGATATGGTGTTACTTGATGACAACTTCGCCACCATTGTCAGCGCCACCAAGGAAGGTAGAGTTGTTTACACCAATATCCGCCGTTTTATTAAATACATCTTGGGCAGTAACATTGGTGAAGTTCTGACAATTGCATCTGCACCCTTAATTGGTTTAGGAGGTGTTCCCCTTACCCCCTTGCAAATTCTGTGGATGAACTTGGTAACAGACGGTTTACCAGCCTTGGCATTAGCTGTGGAACCTCCAGAACCGGATGTGATGCAACGTCCGCCTTTTAGTCCCCGCGAAAGTATTTTTGCTAGAGGATTGGGTTCTTACATAATTCGCATTGGGATAATATTTGCCATTCTCAGCATTACCTTAATGTTGTGGGCTTATCAGCATACCCATGCCCCTGGCTATCAGGGCGATCCCGAAGCTTGGAAGACGATGGTATTTACTACCTTGTGTATCGCCCAAATGGGTCATGCGATCGCCATTCGCTCCAATAACCGACTGACCATCGAGATGAATCCCTTCTCTAATATATTTGTACTAGCGGCTGTTGTCATCACCACGATTTTGCAGTTGATGCTAGTTTACGTCCCACCTCTGCGAGATTTCTTTGGTACTCACTACCTCAATATGCAAGAATTGGGGATTTGTATTGGCTTCAGTGCCTTAATGTTTGTGTGGATTGAATCGGAGAAGATATTTTTGCGGATTATGGGCAAGAAGGCTGTGTGAATTGGGAATGGAGAATGGGGAGATGAAGGAGATTAGGAACAAAGAATAACTAATGC
>CAZZZY010000243.1:0-4452 GCA_964658545.1 uncultured Acetobacteraceae bacterium
ACCTTTGGTGAGCATTTGCGTACCCACTAATAAATCCGCTTCACCGTTGGCAAATTGGGTGAGTAGAGTCCGATGTGAGCCTTTGTTACGGGTGGTATCGCTATCAAAACGAATCAAGCGCAACTCTGGGAATTGTCGCGTTAATTCCTGGGTGACTCGCTGAGTACCGCTACCGAAAAATTTCAGGTAAGGGGAACTACAATCGGGGCAAAATTTGGGATGCGATCGCGCATAATTACAATAATGACAGCGCAATAATTCCGGCGCTTTTTCTTCGGTGTGGTGATAAGCTAACGAAACATCACAGTGCGGGCATTCCAACACATATCCACAACTGCGGCATGAGACAAAAGTACTGTGTCCCCGGCGATGGATAAATAAAATTCCCTGTTGTTTTCTTTCTTGCAACTGTTGCAAAGCTGCTTGCAGCGATCTACTAAATATAGAACGATTTCCCTGCTGCAACTCTTGCCGCATATCGACGATTTCCACAGGTGGTAAAGGGCGCGAGTTGACACGTTCGGGCAAACTTAAGTAATAACTCCTGTCTCCTGACTTCTGATTTAGGAGTGATGAATTAAGATTTCTTTCTTGTCCCCCCTCTCTGCTTGCAAAGAGGGGGCTAGGGGGTGAGGTTCCGACGCTTACCCAACTCTCCAAGGAAGGAGTAGCGGAACCTAACAATAAGGGGCAATTTTCTAACTCTGCACGCCACTGGGCGACGGTGCGGGCGTGGTAGGTGGGTATGGGTGAGTCTTGCTTAAAGCTGCTGTCGTGTTCTTCATCTAAAATAATTAAACCCAAGTTGGGCAAAGGGGCGAAAACGGCGCTGCGCGTACCAATCACAACTTGGGGTTCTCCTGTGAGCATTTGTCGCCAAGTGTCATAGCGTTCACCGTCGGAGAGGGCGCTGTGATAAACGCTGACTTTATTACCAAAACGGGCGCGAAAACGATCGGTTAGTTGGGGTGTGAGTCCAATTTCGGGGACTAAGACAAGGGCGGATTTACCTTGGTTGAAAAGAGGTGCGATCGCTTGCAAATATACTTCGGTTTTTCCTGAACCTGTTACCCCATGCAATAAAACTTCAGCAAATCCATCTAATGTCTGGATTGTCGCTAAGGCGCTAGCTTGGGCAGTAGTTAAAGATTTAGCCCCATCGCCTGCTAATGCTGGCCCCTGTTCTGTTCGCAATACTTCCCGTTCTTCAATAACAATGTAACCTTTTTCTTCCAGCCCTTTCAGGGTAGGGGTAGTTGTTTTACAAATCTGTAGGAACTCATTTAACCACAACTCCCCACCACGCCGTCGTAGCACTTCCAAAATCTCTCGTTGGCGAGTAGTTAAGTCTCGATCAATTGTACTCCCCACTAGCGTCACTGCTTTTTGAAACTTTGGTCGAGTCAGCCGTGGCGGTTCTAAGTAGCTTTCTACTAATCCTTGTCGCAATAGTTCGCGGACTCCCCGGTAGGCTCGTTGGACTTGACCCTGTAAGTACCGAAAGCTATAATCGCCATCTGATTGTTGTTGGAGGAGTTGCAGAATTTTATTAGCATCTGGATTGTGAACTTTCGCCACTAAACCTTGGAAGCTTAATAAAGCCAAAATTTTAATCAAATAATTATTTTCAATTGTGTTGAGTAAATAAAACTTAATTAAGCGAGAATAAGGCTGGTGAGCAGCACGCATCAAAGGTGTATTTAACCAATTATTAGAATTAGTACTCGTAGATACTGCTGCACCAGCTACAGTTAACCGGATGCGGCGCTGCGATCGCCCCAGCAACCCTGGTGGGAGAGCAACCCGGATTACTTGAATTAGGGGCGTATAGTAATATGCAGCAACTCGATTGAGTAATTCCCAATAAGCACTTGGGAAAAAACCAACGCTGACTATATCTTCTACTTCCCCGATTTTTTCTGGTGCTAAATCGATATTTGGTTGTGCCAGTAACCGAATTGCGATCGCTCCTAATTGTTGTGCCCCAAATGGCACGCTCAAAATATCCCCTGGTTTTATTTCCAACTGGGCTGGTAATCGATAAGTAAATAATCCTGTACTTCCTGGACAGTCTACCAGTACTTCAACCCACCGATTAACAGTTGCACCTGATTGGTATGGTTCACTAGCTTGGGCCACCACTAAAGGAGATAACTTTATGTCACTAATATACATAGTTGCTGACTTTATAGTTAGATGTTTTCCTCACATAGCTGGTCAAAATCAACCTAGCTAAGTCAACTTTAATTTTTTGCTTTCTTCACTTTAAATAGTATTTTTCAATACTGTTATCCTTCATAATACTTGATAAGTTTCCTCTTATGTAATCTACTAGACAAATTCGTATCAACTATAAATGCAATAAATATTTGGTGCCCACTATACAAATAAAAGCATATCGCCTCTTGCTGCAATAGTTGCTCTATCTACTAAATAGGGAGTAGCCTTTTTCCGCCTATCGGTAGATATTCAACCCTTTCGGGTTATGAGATGCTTTTATACAAGTAAGATCATCCCGAAGTTAGGCTGCCATTATTGTAATTTGTATCAACTGGGTAACTTGGAATCGGGAATGCATAACCCCATCACCAGATTTTGGTTTTATCCAGTGAATTCCAATACCTAAACATTAAATATATATGAAGGTTTAAGAAAATTGGATGGCTAGCTGAGATTTTCATGTCTGTTAAAGTTGAGAAAGTTTGAGGGGGTTTGACATATTTGATAATTAAGAAAAAAATGAAGAATATAATCTGTTGTCAGTCTGAGAATAAAGTTTTGTTGGGTGCTAAGGTTAATTCCGTTATAGGTTGTATCTAAGTGTAACCCGTAGTTTATAGGTAGATACAGATTTTTATTCCTGAATAGAAATTAGCAGAAGCTTCTATTTCACTATATAAACGGGTGCATTCGTCCATTAGCGAAAACTACCAAGCCTCAAAGGAGTAGCTGTAACTAAATTATGTACCAAACAAAACAACAATCCCTAAAGGAAACTATGAATATTGTTGAATTGGGAAAAATGGAAATACTGGAGAATGCTGCTGATATTGAAGAGCCATCGCTTGATAGTTTAGATGCAGTAGCAGATGAAGAGCCTCTAATTGTAGTAGAAAATCTAGAATCAGATGAACGCGACGGGGATGAGATGGCGGCGGCCCGTCCTTCGGGATACAATAAAACAGAGCATGATGATGCCGTCGGCGCATTTTTTAAAGAAATGGCGCGTTATCCGCTTCTAAAAGCTGATGAAGAGGTAGAGTTAGCGCGGCGAGTTAGGTTTCTAGAGGAAGTTAGGGAGTTACAAGCTGCTTTAAACTTAAAACTGGGACAGGAACCTAGTAAGCTAGAAGTAGCCTCCGAGCTAGAAATGACCGAAAAGCAACTAGAAAGTCGCTTATATCAGGGTAGAGTAGCGAAACGCAAAATGATTCGCTCTAACTTGAGGTTAGTAGTTTCTATTGCCAAGCGATATCTAAATCGGGGAGTGCCTTTTCTGGATTTAATTCAGGAAGGAGCAATGGGTTTAAATCGCGCTACAGAAAAGTTCGATCCAGATAAGGGATATAAGTTTTCTACCTACGCCTATTGGTGGATTAGACAAGCGATTACCAGGGCTATAGCCAACGATGCGCGGACAATCCGGCTACCTATTCATATTGTTGAAAAGCTTAACAAGCTGAAAAAAGCCCAACGGGAACTCAAACAAAAACTCTGTCGTAATCCTACCGAAGGTGAAATGGCAGAAGTTTTGGAAATTAGTGTACAACAACTACGCCAACTACAACAACTCAGACGGCAAGCACTTTCTCTCAACCACCGCGTCGGTAAAGAAGAAGACACGGAATTGATGGATTTGCTTGAAGATGAAGATAACCTGTCTCCAGAAGCAAAAATGAATGAAAACATGATGCGTCAGGAGATTTGGGAAGTCTTGGGTGACGTATTAACTCCACGCGAGAAAGATGTGATTTCTCTGCGCTATGGTTTGACAACCAGCGAACCCTGTACCTTAGAAGAAGTTGGCAATATGTTCAATCTTTCCCGTGAGCGAGTCCGTCAAATTCAGAGCAAAGCGATGCGGAAATTACGCCGTCCCCACATAGCTAAACGCTTAAAAGGTTGGTTGATCTAGTTACATTTACGAAGATAGAGATGCAATCCCTGACGTAATTAGCTCCAGTAACGAATATGGATCAAATAAAGTGCAAAATTTTAAATTTCGTAGGGTGTGTTATCGCGTAGCGTAACGCACCATCATCAATTTTATGTGCGTTACAACAAATATCCATAACACACCCCACAAAACTTGCTCTTTATTAAATCCACATTCCTAACGAATTTAGCTTAAACAGTAGAAGCCTCTCACCTAAGAGATAGGGAGGTGAGTGTTTTGTAGCTTTTTGTGGTTTTTGTTTAGTCAATATTAAAAAAACTGCACAGTTGCCTATA
>CAZZZY010000243.1:4462-8028 GCA_964658545.1 uncultured Acetobacteraceae bacterium
ATGAACTATGGACTATAGACTAATGACTTTGTGTAGCAATTTGATTTTGCGTTTTGCGGAACCAACTGATTACAGTGTACTGTTTAAATTAATTCAGGAGCTTGCTGAGTATGAAAAATTATCTCACGCTGTCACTGGAAATGCTCTGACTCTTAAGGAACATTTATTTGGTTCACACAGATATATAGAAGCGATATTAGCAGAGTCTATGGATCAAGCTGTTGGTTTTGCCCTATTTTTTCATAATTATTCAACATTTTTGACTAAGCCAGGAATTTATCTGGAAGACTTATTTGTTTTACCAGAATATCGCAGACAAGGTATTGGTAAGGCTCTCATGACTAAAGTAGCCCAGATAGCTGTAGAACGTGACTGTGGGCGGTTAGAGTGGAGTGTGTTGGATTGGAATGAACCAGCTAAAGCATTCTACCGTAGTATGGGAGCATCTATATTAGATGATTGGCGAATTTGTCGTGTTACAGAAAATGCACTAACTCATACCAGTTCTTTGTAAAACTTTTCATTAGCGTAAATGCAAAACAGCTTGTCGCCAGATATCACTCTGTATCTAAAACCCCAAGAGAGCAAAATTAAAAAACTTTAAAGCGAAGTTTGACAGCTTGTCGTTTGACTATGGCAGCAGCTCAACTGACAATTATGGAGGATATTGCACCGAATAAGCCGTTATTGCAGAGGGAACACGACGAAATGAAAAAAATGATTACAGTAATACTGTTAGGCATAGCAATCTTCACCTTTGCCTTCAGTAGTCCAGCTTTGGCAGGAGATGCTGTTAGTGGAGCTAAAGTATTTAGTGCCAATTGTGCTTCTTGTCATGCGGGAGGTAAGAATCTAGTTAATGCTGCCAAGAGCCTGAAGAAGGCGGATTTGGAAAAGTATGATATGTACTCAGCCGAGGCAATTATTGCCCAGGTTACAAAAGGTAAAGGTGCTATGCCCGCCTTTGAGAAACGTTTAAAGGCTGACAAAATTCAAGATGTAGCTGCTTATGTGCTTTCACAAGCTGATAAGGGCTGGAAGTAGGCTAAAGTCCAACTTCAAAAATTAACAATTTGCGGGGCTTTTTGTCCCGCAAATTTTAGGGTTGCCGAAATTATCAAATAGGATGCTTATACCAATTTTGGATTGAGAGTCTTGACAAAGAGACTGTTCCAAGAACATCAAACAATTCTACTTATCCTAATTTGGTACTATGTATGATTGATTTCTGGCGATTATTTATCAGTTTAATTATTGCTTTCCCTCTCACTTTTTTGACTCTATCCGCATATTCAGCACCCGTTTCTATTACAGAAATTACAGCAAGTGATTTCTTGAAATTGGGTGTAGATAAGATGCAGCGCGGTAATTACCAGGAAGCAATAGAAAATTTTAATCAGGCGATTGAAGTTGAGAAAGATTTTGCTGTAGCTTATAGCGATCGCTGTCTTGCTTATCTCCAATTACAAGATTACCATCTAGCGATCGCAGATTGTACCCAAGCCATAAATTTTGCACCTGATGACTTTGAGGCTTATCTAAACCGGGGTTTGGCACTCTACAGACAAGGGGATTATCCTGCGGCCATTGTCGATTATAATCGAGCGATCGCACTGAAACCCTACGATTTTCGATCTTACTACAACCGAGGACTAGCCCGTGCAGGGAATGGAAAAGACTCGGAGGCAATTCTTGACTTTAATTTAGCTTTAACTCAAATTCCCCGAATCACTAGCTTAATGCTTGCAGATATCTACAATGACCGAGGTTTGGCGCATTTTATCTTGCAAGATACCCAAGCAGCTATGCTCGACTTTAATTTAGCAATTCGTCTCAACGCTGACGATTATCGAGCTTATTTTAACCGGGGTTGTGCTTGCGGACGAAATGGAGATGACTTTGGTGCAGTGCGTGATTTTTCCCAAGTTATCAGACTTAACCCCAGTAATGCCCAGGCTTATGTTAATCGAGGAGTAGCTCGTTATCGCTTAGGATATCATTTAGATGCGATCGCTGATTTACAAAAAGCTTCTGAGTACTTTGAAAACCAAGGAAAGAGAGTCGCCTACGAAAAAACTCTCGATTTACTGAAGAATTTGCGACAAAAAATTTCTTTTGTAACTGAAATCGCTCTTTTCTAAGACTGTAAAGGCTATCCAGGAATGGCACTAAGAAAAGGTGTAACTTCGTCATGACAGGGTGTGGGGCAATACTGCTCGGATAAGCAGGGGAGGCAAAACTCTTCCCCTGCGTCCATTTCTCCCCCTGCTCCCCCTGCTTGCCTCAACCAAGAAATTCCTTAACCGAGCAGTATTGGGGTGTGGGGTGTAGTGTTATAAGACAAAAATTTGAGTATCTTTTTCTGCTTGTACTGCTAACTAATAAGGCGTAACACCATCAGAGAACGATCTGTTACTGGTACACTTTGAGAGCCTGAAACTAATTTTCCCCGATGTAAAAAGCGAGGTTCATTAGTGTCAATTACTATCTCCCATACCTTATCTTTAAAGTCATTGGGTAAAGCAAACTCAATTAACTCGTAGTGAGCGTTAAAAAATAGCAGAAAACTTTCATCAATAATCCGCTCACCACGAGTCCCTGGAGTAGCAATTCCCTGCCCATTCAAAAAAATCTCCATTACTTTGGCATAACTAACTAGCCACTGTTTCTCAGTCATTTCACTACCATCAGCATTAAACCAAGCAATATCATTAATGCCTAAACCGTGAATGGGACGACCATGAAACCACTTACGCCGTCGGAATACTGGATGCTGATGACGAAAATCAATTAGTTCACGTGTAAAGTCTAGTAAATCCGCGTTCGCTTTTTGCAAATCCCAATGCCGCCAAAAAATCTCATTATCTTGGCAGTAGACATTATTATTACCCTTTTTACTACAGCCAATTTCATCTCCCTCTAATAGCATTGGTACACCTTGAGATAGCATTAGAGTTGCTAAAAAGTTTCGTCGTTGCCGTTGGCGCAAACGCATCACTTCTACATCGTCGGTTTCGCCTTCTACACCACAATTCCAGGATCTATTATGGCTTTCACCATCTCTATTATCTTCCCCGTTTGCCTCGTTATGCTTTTCGTTGTAGCTGACCAAATCATTTAACGTAAAACCATCATGGGCAGTTATGAAATTAATACTTGCATTTGGGTTGCGCCCGTTTGTTTGATATAAGTCAGGGCTACCCGTAAAACAATAAGCAAATTGTCCTAAACTATCATCTACACCACGCCAAAAATCTCGTACTGTATCCCTATATCTACCATTCCACTCAGACCAACCCAGTGGAAAGTTACCGACTTGATAGCCTCCTTCACCTAAATCCCAAGGTTCAGCAATGAGCTTCACATCTGCTAGGATTGGGTCTTGATGAATAATATCAAAGAAAGCTGATAGATTATCTACCTCATATAATTCTCGTGCTAACGCCGAGGCCAAATCAAATCGGAAGCCATCTACATGCATTTCTATTACCCAATAGCGCAGGCTATCCATGATTAACTTCAGAACTTGAGCATGACGCACATTCAGAGAGTTACCACAGCCTGTA
>CAZZZY010000244.1:0-8008 GCA_964658545.1 uncultured Acetobacteraceae bacterium
AGACGGCAAAGCCGATGGGGTTTCCCCAAGTGGAGCAACTGCCGTCATTGGGCATTGGGCATTGGAAACAGGTAGAGGAGAGGAATTCTCCTGCTGATTTCTAGCTGATAGCTAAAGCAAAATGCATAATTAGTAGGAGGTGGCAACCTCCGGCGTTGGAGAAGTGTCTCATCTTAAAGTAGTAGACGCAATAGTTCAGAGCGTCAATTAGATACTAGTGTGATTAGATGATCAACATGAAATTCCAACTTTACTTAGGCTTTTTAGTTTCCCAGATTAAAGTACGTCATTGGTGGGTAAGTGTCCTCTTGTGGATTGCTTTGGTTGTC
Source organism: uncultured Acetobacteraceae bacterium (assembly GCA_964658545.1). Taxonomy (GTDB): domain Bacteria; phylum Cyanobacteriota; class Cyanobacteriia; order Cyanobacteriales; family Nostocaceae; genus Nostoc. The sequence continues at coordinate 330 of CAZZZY010000244.1, forward strand.
CCAGCCCAAGCTTCTGTAATTCTGCGCGTGGCAATTGAGAGGGGCGTTAATCAGGTAAAAGTGGGCAGTTCCACCACTGGGATCGTCAAGGATAGTACCGGCCGGACTCTCGGACAGTTACCAGCAATGAGTGCATATTATGCCCAAGCCATTCCTGGCGGAATTGCTTTAGATAAGTGGCAGTCTGGTTTATTTTGGATTGAGCCAACAGGTAAAGGATTCGTTTATATTGGCGATCGCTGGTATCGGGGCAGAACTCTGGTTGTTCCCACAGACAAAGGCTTAACGGCTGTTAATTGGGTTGATGACCAAGAATATCTTTACAGCGTTCTCGGTGGCGAAATGGATGCTAGCTGGCCCCAAGAAGCTCTAAAAGCCCAAGCGATCGCAGCCCGCACCTACGCTCTCTACGAACGAGAAAAACAACGGAATAATCCCGTTTACGATTTAGGTAATACCCCAGATCGTTGGCAAATTTACAAAGGTGTCATTAGTGAGGCTCCTGCTACTTACGCCGCAGTGGATTCCACGCTAGGGCAGGTACTAACTTACAACAACCGGATTATTCTCTCAGTCTTCCACGCTTGTTCTGGGGGACACACCGAAAATGTGGAAGACGTTTGGGGAAGTAACGAACCTTACCTACGTGCTGTTCAAGACTACGATCAAAATATCAGTGAGTGTAATTGGGTAAAAACCTTCTCACCCACTGAAATTAGCGCTAAATTTCCGGAAGTGGGCAATGTGACGGCGATGATTCCAGAGACATTCTCACCTTTCCGCAGTGTTAAAGTCTTAAGAATTGTTGGTAACAAGGGTACGAAGGTGCTACAGGGCGAGGAAGTGCGAACAGCCCTCAAGCTAAAAAGTACCCGCTTTACCGTAACTAAGGGAGCCGATGGTAGTTTTGTACTGCAAGGGCTTGGCTTCGGTCATGCTTTAGGTATGAGTCAGTGGGGAGCGTACAATCTAGCTCGGCAAGGAGTGAACCACCTGCAAATTTTGGGGCATTATTATCAAGGTGTAGCCCTAACACCAATTCAGGCGAAGTAGTCCACTAGACTTACCCACCTCCGTGGGTTACAAAAAACTTTATTTTATAGCGCTTTTCGTTTGGATAAAATACACTCAAAGCCTCTCTCCTTTAAGGAGAGAGGCTTTGAGTCTTACTCCCTTTCCCGCACTTCGTGCCACTGCGCGAACGTAGAGAAGAGGGGTTGTTCTTCTTAGGTCTGTATTCCATGCAATTGAGAACCGCTATATATATAGGCTTTTAAGGGTTGTTCATAAATAAAGCGATCGCATTCTTAGCTAGGGAGCAGAAAAATAGTGCGATTCCTGAATTATACTTTCTACCTTCACATAAAGTATAAAATCCGGTAATCCCAAAAAAGGTAGAAAAGGTTTTACCCAGTCAAGTAAAGGAAGAGAAAATGCTGGCAACCAATATCTAGTTCTACCTTCCCAAAGATGGTCATATTTCATAAAATTTCATCAGCATATTTTCTAATTAACCAGTTTAGCCATCAGCAACCCCAAATCTCTAACTCCCCAACAGAAGCCGCAAAGCATACAGGCAAGTTATAATTCACTTGCGGATCAAAGTAACAAAAATTTATGAGTAACCCCCTTGTACAAGCCTTTTTCGTAGGCAGAGCAGTAGCCGAAGTAGTTAATGAGCGTTTAGAGGTCGCTTTGACCGATGCTTTGAGCGATCTGGGCAAATTTGATGCTGAAACTAGAGAGCAGTTCCGCCAGTTTACAGAAGAAGTCCTAGAGCGGGCAAATCGAGCCGCAGAAGTAGCTAATTCTGGTCAAACTACTACAGGTAGTGGACAAGCCACTTCTGATTCAGGTGACTTGCAAGCAGATATTGATGAATTACGAGCAGAAATTGCCCTGTTACGAACAGAATTGCAACATTATCGGAGAACTTCTGCGTAAATTTAGTCATTGGTCATTAGTCATTGGTTAAAAATGATGCACCAATGACAAAGGACACTTGCTCAAAAACAGTTTAGGAATCACAGTGTCTTTTCTTTCAAGTGATTCGGTTGCAAACCAACGGTACACAAAGTATATGGAACAAGGTTATTCAGAGAAGGCATACCGTTGGAATCGGGAAAAATACTCTAGCAGACGGCGTTTTGTGGACATTTGGTCTTTTGTCTTGACCTTATTGTTCAAACTTTGGCTATACAACAAATCTTGGAGTTATCCAGGTGGCGTGACTGAGGTAAAGCAAGCAGCAAGACGCAAAACCCAAGCGGTCTGGATTCGCAATACGCTGCTGGACTTAGGGCCAACCTTCATCAAAGTTGGGCAATTGTTTTCTACCCGTGCTGATATATTCCCTGTTGAATATGTAGAAGAACTAGCCAAATTACAAGACAAAGTACCGGCATTTAGCTATGAGCAAGTAGAAGCGACCATTGAGAAAGAACTAGGCAAAAAAATTCCTGAACTCTTCCATAATTTTGAACCGATTCCCTTAGCTGCTGCTAGTTTGGGGCAAGTACACAAAGCTGTGCTGCATACTGGGGAATCGGTTGTTGTGAAAGTACAACGTCCTGGATTGAAGAAGTTATTTGAAATAGATTTACAAATTCTCAAGGGAATTACCCGCTACTTTCAAAACCATCCTAAATGGGGACGGGGGCGAGATTGGTTAGGTATTTATGAAGAATGTTGTCGCATTCTTTGGGAAGAAATTGATTATCTTAACGAAGGTCGTAACGCCGATACTTTTCGTCGGAACTTTCGCGGCTACGATTGGGTGAATGTCCCAAGAGTATACTGGCGTTATGCCACTTCCAGAGTGTTAACCTTAGAATACCTCCCTGGAATTAAAATTAGCCAATACGAAGCTTTAGAAGCAGCCGGTTTAGATCGAAAGTTGATCGCTCGTCAAGGCGCTCAAGCCTACTTACTCCAATTACTCAATAGTGGCTTTTTCCACGCCGATCCTCACCCAGGCAATATTGCCATTAGTGCAAGTGGAGCTTTAATATTCTACGATTTCGGCATGATGGGGCGGATTAAATCCAACGTGCGCGAAGGACTGATGCAGACACTATTTGGTATTGCTCAAAAAGATGGCGATCGCGTTGTCCAATCTCTGATCGATTTAGGCGCGATCGCACCAACCGATGACATAGGCCCGGTGCGGCGTTCCGTCCAGTACATGCTGGATAATTTCATGGATAAGCCCTTTGAGAACCAATCAGTCGCGGCAATTAGTGACGACCTTTATGAAATAGCTTATAATCAGCCATTTAGATTTCCAGCAACCTTCACTTTTGTGATGCGAGCCTTTTCTACTCTGGAAGGAGTAGGCAAGGGTTTAGATCCGGAGTTTAACTTTATGGAAGTTGCCAAACCTTATGCAATGCAGCTTATGACAGATATGAATGGTTCTGAGGGGAATACTTTTATTAACGAATTAAGTCGTCAAGCAGCTCAGGTAAGTAGTACTGCCTTTGGTCTACCACGGAGATTAGAGGATACGCTAGAGAAGCTAGAACGGGGAGATATGCGCCTCCGCGTTCGGTCTATAGAAACTGAACGGCTGTTGCGGCGGCAGAGCAGTATTCAGCTCTCAATGAGTTATGCTCTGTTAATTAGTGGTTTCACACTTTCAGCGACGATCTTAGTGGTTAGCAATCATGGATGGTGGGCACTGCTGCCTGGTTTAATTGCAGCATGGCTTTCAGTGATCCTGATCAGACTGATTTTACGCCTAGACCGTTACGATCGGATGTATTAATTAATTGTTGCAGAAAAATTTATGAAACTTAATTTCACGGGTTTTAGCGATCCGGGACTTATTCGTTCTAATAATCAGGATGCTTACTATATCGACCCAGATGGGCGGTTTTTCGTTGTCGCCGATGGAATGGGTGGTCATGCGGGAGGTGAGGAAGCAAGTAGCATTGCCACTAAGGAAATTCAGGCGTATTTAGTAGCAAATTGGGAATCTTCTAAATCTTCTCAAGAATTACTAGAGCAAGCTTTGTGGGGTGCTAATGAAGCGATTTTGCAGGATCAGCAAAATCATCCCGAACGCGCCGACATGGGTACAACGGTTGTAGCGGTAATTTTCCGCTCCCCAGAGTCGCCCTGGTGCGCTCATGTTGGTGATTCACGGCTTTATCGCTTCCGAGAGTCACAATTAGAACAGGTAACAGAAGACCACACCTGGGTAGCACGGGCAATCAAAATCGGTGACATCACCTTTGATGAAGCGCGATCGCATCCTTTTCGTCATGTATTATCGCGCTGTTTGGGGCGTGAAGACTTACATCAGCTTGATGTGCAACCACTAGATGTAAAACTTGGCGATCGCTTGCTCTTATGTAGTGATGGTCTCACAGAAGAACTTGTTGAACAGAAGATTGCTAGCTGCCTCCAAGACACTCCTTGGCTTGATAAAGCTGCCATCTCTCTAATTGAGGCAGCTAAGGAGCATGGAGGGCACGATAACATCACAGTTGTCATCGTCTCACTGGAATGAATAGTCATTGGTAGATGCTTAGACAAATGATAAATCTGGTAGATATACTCAGCAATTTGTTCAGTGTGAGCATTTTTACTTTTTACAATTTGATACAAATATTTTTAACCTCAAAAATGACCTAATGAGGCTGAGTTGGCATAAATTGATAAATTGACATCTTGCACGTAATAAAGTAGAGCGACTATAATTCACTCTTATTACCATCTGTTCTCTAAGCTCCTTAAATTCTCTACCCTCAGAATCTTCCTCCATGTTGGGGGAGACAGCATCTTGGTTTTTCTCAAACAGGGAAACTATAGGATTAAGGAAAAAATCTGCTCATCTCTTCAAAAGAGACTTCTGCAAAGCAGAAAGGAGTGAGGGAGGTAATTATATCTACCTTAGTTCAAACAGAGCCTATTTTCTGCAATATGGTTCTGCTGACTTGGGTGGTATATCAGTAGGATTAGGTGCAAGATATTCAGATCAGAAAAATTCCACATTTAGAATGTGGGCAATCTGTCAAACAATTGTTATCTTCCTTAATACGGAGGAACAAATGTTGGACATATACAAGTCCAATTATTATCCCATTTGGACTTCTGTGACCGATATCACCTTTACGCATTGTTTTTTCGGAGTTAACTTATGAACCAACCCATGAAACTATCCTTGGAACAGCAATTTAGTATTTGCTCATTTGCCACTCAAGTGCAAAACATGAGCCACGATCAAGCCAAAGACTTTTTGGTAAAGCTCTATGAACAAATGGTAGTGCGTGAGGCAACCTATCAGGAACTTCTTAAGCACCAGTGGGGCTTAGATTCCGGTTCCACTATGGCATAGAGTCGTTCTACTGTCGCAGTGGGCGACCTCCTTCTCTTGCTTGGTTCCAAGGAGGAAAAGAGCTGGGGATGTCGGGGCGTCAACTTCGATAAATAATTCCACAAAGGCTGAATAAAAATTCAATTTACAAGACAAACTAACAACGGGCAAATTTCTCGGTGTTACATATTCTGGAGTCTAGACCTAACTTTAGCTTTGTGGGCTAAATTTTTTGTTTGCTTTAGCCAAACTTCTTTTTGTTTCATCTCACACTAAAACAAACCTGTGTAGATTTACAATCTACTGGAATGTTTACACAGGAATATTCAGAGAGAATTAAGATAGCCCTGCTTTGACAAGGTATTAATTTCACTCCCTTATACATATAACTAGAACTTACATCTTTATATATATTTTGTTTATAAAAGTTTACATTTCTTCAGTGACCACCCCTTGCTTACATTTAAAAGAACATTCAGAAATTATTCCTAGCTAGAAAGATCGTATGGAGAATCTGTATCAATACTTTCCAGTTTTGCCAGAATTTGAGGCTTAATCTTTTCGTACTCACTTTTGAGTAAGCTTTTACTCATTTGCGAATCGGCAGAGGACATCAATGTATTGCTCATTGCGACCCACTCTTGGAGTCGCTGGCGCTGGGCAGAAGCGACCGTGGAAAGTAAGATATGGGTACAGCGATGTGGTGTTTCTCGTGCAAAGAACAACAGGCGGTAGTAACCAGTGTGCTGTAGTAACCGGGCAATTTCTTGACCAAGACTGGTTTTAAGATCAAGGTAGTAAGGCAACCATTTAGGACCATATTTGCGGTTGTAGATGACAGTAATCCATAGCAGCATCGGATGGGGAATAGAGATGAAAAGAAATTGGTTATAGCGGGTACAGAGTAAGCGCTTTTGAATTTCTGCTTGGGGTAGCATCACCCACAGCGCTGGTAAAACCTCCCCATTGGCGTGAATAGACTGGGGAAACACAATATCGGCAATAGGTTTATTTTGGGGCCAGGAAATGACACGAGTGATCTCATCGTTTGACCAGGATACCTGCAAATCGGCTTTTGTCTTCTGTTCAAGCTCATTGCTCACCGTAGTAGCAGGAACTAGGGCATGGCTATCTTGCTTAATTTTGCGTGTATGCTCAGGCTTTTCTAGAGATGCTAAAACTCTTAAAATTTCAGCGATATTTTGGGGGCGATCGCGTGCTACTTTAGCTAGACAACTCATCACCAAATTTTCGATTTCTTTTGGTAATTCTAACCCAGGTGCAACCTCAGCAAAAGAACGTGGTTTTTGATAGTGATGTGTTTTATACCATGCTCCAAAAGAATGAGTTGATGCCACCAGTGGCATTTTGCCTGTGAGCATCTCAAACATCATGACTCCCAAGCTATAAATATCAGCACGGTTATCTAATTCTTTACCCTCCATCTGTTCGGGAGATGAATAAGCCAACGTCCCCAGATAGAATTTTGTATGGTCGCCATCTGACTGTAATAACTTAGCAATACCAAAATCTAGAACCTTGACCAATTCTCCGAAACTCGGATCTTGAATCACCAGCATATTGCTTGGCTTAACATCGCGATGAATAATTGGGCAAATTGCGCCATCAACTGAGATGCCATCGTGAGCGCATTGTAACCCCAAGCTGAGTTGACGCGCCATACTCAGGAATCTTGGTAAAGGCAATCGTTGCTTGCGAATAATATTGTTTAGGCTTTGTCCTTGTAGGTATTCCATAACGTAGAACGGAGTGTTATTGTCATCTACGCCATAGTCCATAACTCGGACAATGTGGATACTTTTTTGCCCCAGTAAAGCACAGGTTTTTGCTTCTCGCTCGAAACGGTCTTGTAATCGCATCTTTTCATTTTGGATGGATAGAGCAAGAAATTTCACCGCAACAGGTACACCTCCCAACAAAGTATCTTTAGCACGATAAACCCGACCCATTGCTCCAGTACCGATTAACTCCTGGAGTTGGTAGCGTTTGCTGAGTAAGCGACCAATGTTAGGGTCTGACATAGAGAATTTGAATCCAAAAGCAGGTTGTAAGTGTTTGTGAGGAAAAGTGTATTTAAACTTATATCGGAATTATTACGCCCAGAAAGGACTTTCTCGCCTCGTACCGCAAGCAGAAGTCGAAAGTCAAAAAGCTTATAGGAGTACCTTTTGGGCGATTTGTAATCATTGGTTTATCACACAGAATTCAGGAATCAGGAGCCAGAATTCAGTTGGGTATTTTGAACGAAAAAGCGGATAGCGCTGCCGTATTGCCTTCTCTTCAAGAGGCAACGCCTTCGGCATGGCAACTCTTAGAGACGCTGCGCGTAGCTTGCTTC
>CAZZZY010000245.1:0-7994 GCA_964658545.1 uncultured Acetobacteraceae bacterium
TGCCTTTTTACTTTTGCCTTGTTGTACTAGCTACTTATGCAATCATCTTCTCTAAAGCGATTTGCAAATCTTTGGTCAAATCGCTCACAGCTTGTCTAGCTGTATTGCGATCGCTCTGAGAATTTGACCAACGTTCTGTAACTGAAATTGGCTCTCCCACAGTGATTTGTGCCTGTCGTAAACCTAACCGAGGTCGCCCTGGAAGCGTTGTATCTTTAATTCTAGAAATCAGATCAAATACAAGCAAAGCTGTTTCTGCAAACCGTTCTGCCGTTGGTTGTTCTTGAATATAAGTAGCTGTGACTGCAACAAAACTTTCTACTAGCCGCATGTGTTGCATCCGCAAGTCTGCTTCCTCTGCAATCCAGTCTGCCAAACCGCGTTTAAAGGGGGGTAAAGCATTTATATCTGGCAAATCTTCTCGGTAAATATAACTCCAGCCAGCCTCTTCCAAACGGCGACAGCGATCAATAAAATTTCCTTGCGCCTGGAGTCCAAAATATTGCTCAGCAACTTGTAAAGACTTATCCAATAAGCGATGAAGTCGGGCAATTAATACCTGATTAGGAGTAGCAGATTCATCAATTGAGATGGTTTTGGGAATGTCTTGATGATAGAAGCGACGATAAAACTCTTCCATTTCGGTAATCAGATATTCAGCCAACCGACAGAGGCGTTGATAGTAAATCTCTTCGCCATTGCCCTGATTAATTTCTGTTACTACCAAGCCACTATCAGCTTCCAACTTATTCAATAGCCAATCCAGTTTAGACCAAGGTGGCTCAACGTAGCGATACTGGATAGCGATCGGCACAATTACAACAGTCTCAGTTCGATTGGCTTTTTGCAAGTCTTCTGCACACCAGAACGCCATTTGAGCAACACCAGGTTCCAGTGGACTAACAATGCCACTATGACCATTAGTACCTCCTTCGGGTGCCACTGCGATCGGTTGTTTGCCATTGGCAAACAACTCCCTTGCTGTTTGGATAGCTTGCCGATCTAGTCGCCTACCGCGACGAACTGGTACACCCCCCACCCGTGAAAACAACCAACCTAGCCAATCCCCAGCCCAAACCGTCATCCCTCGATCGTAAAGAAAATAGCTGTGAACAAGGGATTGCAGTGTAATACCTTTCTGACGAGCAACCTTTGGCACAATGTGAGAAAGCAAATACAACATACAGAGGGGATCTTCCACCTCTGGGTGACGAAATGCCAACAAAAAGCGAATGTTTCCAGCTTGGAATCGCTGATAAAGTTCAATCAATACCTCAACATTCTTGGCTTCAATATCGACAATACCAGCCGGTAGCCAAGGCCGAGTGCGAAACCGTAGTGCGATCGGCAATAACCACTGAAGAATCTGGAGTATCAGAGGATTAAAGCGTTGGGGAACAAATTTCAGTGGGGGTTGAGTAGAGTGAATCGTTTTCGGCAAGTCGCTCTCCAGATTGTTGTTTCTAGCGATTGTACAACATGGGGGTCGAGAGCATCTCAATTTTTTTATAAAGACACGCCTTGCCCACTCTCTTTCTAATCGCCGGGTATATTCTCCTGTGGGTGTCTTGGTTTAGTTGTCACTCTCAACAATAGACCATGTAACCGAATAAAAAGTTAGTTTTTATGTTTAGGAAAATTGCGGAATAGATACACAAATACTGCTAAATTCAACAAAAAAACCAATGTTTTTATAGGAGATATTCCCCGAACCAATTCATAAATCTCTGGTGGAATACTGATACCAACAAGTACCAATACTAAGATATGTGCCCAACGTTTTTCATACCATAACCCAACAGCTTCGATCCCAGTTAAAATAGCATAGATTCCTGCGCCAATACCACTAAATGCCAGAGTTCTGGGATTTAAGTTGATAACTTTTTGTAAAACCCAATCAATAATTATCGATTTACTTTCTAAAACATAATCGTCTGAAAAACCCTCTAGAGTTTGATAATTTTTTAACGTCAATAATAAAGCGATCGAAGTAACCATAAGCAGCAAGGCGGCAAATGATTTGTAGAGAACAATTGCCACTAACCCCAATGGACGCTTTTCCAAACAACCCCCTAAAGTATATATAAATCAAATTTTGATTAACTGGCTCTGGATGATGCCAACTAAGATGCCTATTGTAGCAGTACTTTCTCGGACTATTTTCCCCCAGAGATTTCTCTAACTAAGTACGCCTTTGAAGATCGGGGAAATTGGATGCAATACCAACTTACCTAGTCCAAGCGATCGCTGTTTAAACTGGCGATCAAACTTGAGATAAATTATATCCGATGGAGGTTAGCGGACTCGAACCGCTGACATCCTGCTTGCAAAGCAGGCGCTCTACCAACTGAGCTAAACCCCCATAAAATTAAAATAGTCGGTAACTTTGGTTGCTGTTCCTATTGTAACTTATCTTGTTCCATTACTAAAGGGATGATGCCAGAAAAGACCCATATTATCGCCGCACTGTATAAATTTGTCAAGCTACCAGATTTTGCCGATAAACGAGATCCTCTGCTGTCTTACTGCCAAGCGCAAGGTGTCAAGGGGACAATTTTGCTGGCACAAGAAGGCATTAACGGTACAATTGTGGGTTCGCGTCAAGCGATTGACTCTGTTCTCTGGTTTTTGCGTTCTGATCCTCGTTTAGCAGATATAGAATATAAAGAGTCCCATACCGAAACCCCGCCCTTTGAGCGGATGAAGGTGCGGTTGAAGCCAGAAATTGTCACTTTGGGACTGCCTGAAATTGATCCAAATGAGCAAGTTGGCACTTATGTCACTCCCCAGGAATGGAATGATTTAATTTCTGATCCAGAAGTAACTGTGATTGACACCCGTAATGATTATGAGGTGAATATCGGTACTTTCCAGGGAGCAGAAAATCCCCAAACTAGTTCATTTCGGGAATTCCCCGATTATGTGCTACGCCAGCTCGACCCAACTAAACACAAAAAGGTTGCTCTGTTTTGTACGGGCGGCATTCGGTGTGAAAAAGCCTCATCCTTCATGCTTGCCCAAGGCTTTGCAGAAGTTTATCATCTCAAGGGTGGGATTCTCAAGTATTTGGAAGAAGTTCCAGCCCAAGAAAGTTTATGGCAAGGAGAATGTTTTGTCTTTGATGAGCGGGTAGCTGTCAGTCATGGACTAGAGGAAGGGAGTTGTGAGCGGTGCTTCAATTGTGGACGTCCGATTTCTGAGGAAGATAAGCTGTCTGATAAGTATGAGCAGGGTATCTCCTGTTCCTATTGTTTTGATAGCCTCACAAGGGAGAAAAGAGCGCGTCAACAGCAAAAATGGCGGCACTACCAAACCCAAGTTGCTAATTCCAAAAATCAGGATATAAGTTAACCTCTGTATGTCAACTTCAGAGGATATTTTAAATGTTGCTAGTGATGTATCAAATACTTTTAGCTCCTCCTAAATTCCGCTTGATAAGCGGGTTAGGGGAAAGTTTACTACGCGAACAAGGTTGCAGTTTTCACAATTCTGATGCCGTCTTTGGCGCAATAATTTCGCCAGTACCTAATTCCAGTATCAAGTCTTGCTCAGTAATCAATCCACTGAGTTCTTTCACTTGTAAATTCATTTCTTCACAAGCTTGTCTGAGTTCTCCTGCAAATTTGTTGATATCTTTACCGTAGCCACATAGATAAGCAGCAGTTTCAATTCCCTGCTTGGCATTTGCTCTAGCACAATCTACTAGTTCCGTGCCATAAAGTGGTGTAGGAGATGCCATAGACGTGTTATTTTTTCTTAAATGTTTGCTGTTAGATATATTATCAATATTTAAATATTGACTCATCCCTCCAATGGAAGACACTTAGGGTAGAGTTAAGAGTTAAAATTTATATATAGCAATTCTATTTGAATTGTAAAAATTATCGAACCGCCAAGTCGCCAACTCTTGGAGAGGCTTCTGCCAACGCGGAGCGTCTCGTTAGACAAGAACGCCAAGAGAAGAAGTAAAGAAGTTTACGAATCATTTAGGATTACTATATTAAGTATATATTGCTTATCGAAACAGACTCAATAATCGGGATATTTTCGATACAATGAAAATATATATTTCTATCTTCTCTCTTTGGAGTTATGCAAATATTAATCCCTCAACTCATAGCCCAAAAGCCTGCGTGGTACGCTACATTAAGATCATTAGAGGGCAGGGATTATGGCAATACTAAATGTTTCCGATTTAGAACAGGTTGAAAAATTTCGCCACTTACAATTAACCCTGCGCGATCGCTGGAAAACGTCTGAGCTATTTGACAATAGTGAAGCAGATATTTTAATTATTCCCTCTCTAAGTCTCGACCAGCGTGAACTCCAAAAGATTGAAGGCTGTGAACATTATGAAGAAAGATTACTGTTTTCTTTAATTCGGTTGCAAAATCCCCAGACTCGGCTGATTTATGTAACATCACTACCATTGCATCCTAGTATCATTGATTATTATCTGCAACTTTTGCCAGGAATTCCCTTTTCTCATGCTCGCAATCGGTTGCTGCTACTTTCTACTTACGATTCCTCCCTTAAGCCCCTCAGCCAAAAGATTTTAGAACGCCCCCGTTTACTAGAGAGGATTCATCAAGCTTTGAGGCTAGACAAATCATTTATGATCTGCTACAACTCTTCGCACTGGGAAGGCGAATTGTCTTTAAAATTAGGTGTACCCCTGTATGCGGCCGCACCAGATTTACAAATTTGGGGGACAAAAAGTGGTAGTCGGCAAATCTTCGCCGAAAGCGGAGTACCGCATCCAGATGGAAGCGAAAAAATTTGGAACTACACAGATTTGGCAGAAGCTATTACTGATTTGTGGGAACGCCAACCGACATTACAACGGGTAGTGGTGAAACTCAACGAAGGCATTTCTGGAGAGGGAAATGCATTATTGGATATTAGACCGATTGAGAATTTAGCACCAGGGATTGGGACTCATGCTCAAAGGGTAGCAGCAATTAGCGATCGCTTTTCAAAAATGCGCTTTCAAGCAAAACTTGAGACTTGGGACAATTTTTCGGGAAGAATCCCGGAATTAGGGGCAATTGTTGAGGCTTTTGTGGAAGGGGAAATTAAGCGATCGCCCAGCGTCCAAGGACGGATCACACCCACTGGCGAAGTAGAAATCCTTTCAACCCACGACCAAATTCTCGGAGGACCAGACGGTCAAATTTATCTTGGTTGTCGCTTCCCTGCTGATGAAAGTTATCGATTGCAATTACAGCAGTTAGGACTACAAGTTGGCAGAAAGCTAGCAGAAAAAGGCACTTTAGAGCGATTTGGCGTAGATTTTATCACCGTTGATAAGGGGAATGGTGAGTGGGATATTCAAGCGATCGAAATTAACCTGCGTAAAGGCGGTACAACTCATCCATTCATGACCCTGAAATTATTAACAAACGGGCGCTATGACCTTTCCACGGGTTTATTTTACAGTCAGCAAGGTCGTCCCAAATACTACATTGCCACTGATAATCTGCAAAAAGAACGTTATCAGGGATTATTGCCAAATGATTTAATGGATATCATCGCTTACCACAGATTACACTTTGATAGTGGGACTGAAACAGGCACAGTGTTTCATCTTATGGGTTGCCTTTCGCAGTTTGGCAAGTTGGGATTAACCAGTATCGGTGATTCCCCGCAACAAGCACAAGATATCTATAACACAGTTGTCAACGTCCTAGATGAAGAAACGCGCAAGGAAAATCATGATTTCTCGGCGTTTTCAGATTATTCCTTTCCCGTAGTTTGGGATGAATATAGCTAAAAAATATAGACTTAAGTGGAAAGTGGAGTGAATTTTTTCATAAGGGATTTCCAGGAAATAAATTATCCACATGAATGAACCACAGAGGCACAGAGAACACAGAGAGAAATAGAGAAGATTTTTGTGTCAGTTTTGGGATATTTTTTTACTTGGAAGTCCCTAAATCAAACCGGATTCCTATATTTCATTCAAGCAATAACACTGTAAGGCATACACAAAACTATAGGAATAACTAAGTAAAAAATTTATCATTTAATTAATATTAATAGCAACCCGTCATTGAAATCGGCAGGAATTCTTATGTTTTTTGATACCAAAGGATTTCAATTCACTTCATACTTAGAGTCAAGCTGGATGTGCATCAAACAAGAGTTTGACAAAATAAAGCAAGAAAAATTAAGAGATTGGCCTGAGAAAAATATATATAATCAAAACTGGAAAACTTTTACTTTATATGCTCTCAAAAATAAAAATGAGGGGAATTGCCTATTATGTCCTCAAACAACACAGTTAATTGAAAAGATACCTAATATGGTCTCAGCAGGATTTTCTTGTTTAAGTCCAGGAACCCATATTTATCCTCATGTTGGATTCTCTGGATATTCGGATCTGAACTTACGTTGTCATTTAGGTTTAATTATACCTGACAAATGTGCCATTAGAGTTGGCAATCAAACTCAAATGTGGCAACCAGGTAAATGCTTAATATTTGACGAATTAGTAGAGCATGAAGCTTGGAATTTAGGAAGAACGAACAGAGTTATATTATTGATAGATTTTGGTAGGGAAAATAATAGCAATATTCGCTTCAAAATATCAAATGAAGCAAGTATATTGCAAGATATAATGTAAAAATCCTCGAAGTTAGTTTGGAATCTGCTGACTATTAGCATCGGTGATGCTGCCAAAGAATTAGGAGTTTCGGTAGACACAATCAGGAGGTGGGCAGACCAAGGAAAGATTAGATATGAACGCACTCCCAGTGGACATAGGCGCTTCTATTTAGCTTTTAAACAATTACCGTCAAGAGGTGCGACATTTATGTTAGCACAACCTGAAGCGGTTCTTGCCAATCTAAATGCAACTGTGAGTGAGCATTGCCGCTATTAATGGCAATTTCTACCCAGCCGTGACTGCCAACTAAAGCTAGTATCTCTCCCACCTTGACATCACTATAAGTTTTACAACCTGGTATACTCAACCCAACAGCTTGCACATACCAAGTCTTGCCTTGTACGTAACTCCCTAGAATATTGCTCACTAGGTTGCCAAAGTCGTCAATATATTGAATGCAACCCACTACACCATTGGTTGTCTGCTTGCACTCGCCTATATCTAGTTTGACCAAACTTGCTGGATCAATTTCTTGTCCTAGCTGTTTGAGGGGGACACCACTAGCAAGACTAGCTCCCACTGGTGCAAAAATATCTCTACCGTGAAAAGTGTTGCTTGGTTGAGGAGTTCGCCAATAGTTAAGATTTGTAAGTTCGATGGCTGCGATCGCCGGACTTTGACTAAGTACCCCGCTAAAGATACCATTATCTGGGCCTACTAGAAACCCTTGAGCAAATTCTACTGCGATCGCTCGTCGCTTGCTTCCCACACCCGGATCTACTACTGCCAGATGCACTGTCCCAACTGGAAAATAGGGATAAGCATTCATGAGGCAAAATCTGGCTGCGGCTATGTCTTGCGGCGAAATTTGGTGCGTTAAGTCCACCACCGTCAATCTGGGGTTGATTTGAGCTATGACACCCTTCATTACACCTACATAGATGTCGCGATCGCCGAAATCGCTTAGAAAAGTCATGAGTCGTTGTTGACCTATCTGCTTCTCAGACATATTTTTGTTAAAATATACATTAAGTTGTAATATTCTGTAGCAAAAGCTACAGAATATATGATATGTTAACAACACAAGACATAAAGCGAAAAATTAAAGAAGGTAATCACTATGAATCAAGGTAGACTACAAAATGCCAGGAAAGCCCAAGAAGCTCACAGAGAAAATATTCAAAAAAGTCTAGAGCATCGCTTGCAAGTAGCCAGAGCGAAGGGCGACGAACAACTGATTCGTCAACTAGAAGCTGAGATGAGGTATTCCAGCTAAATCAAGTTTTCATTGTTCATAGTTTGTTGTGTAACCCGCTACGGCGGGTTTTTTCTTTTTAACAAAGTTTGGGGGTTTAATTCCCCAGCAATACAGGCAGCAGGTTTTGTG
>CAZZZY010000246.1:0-7981 GCA_964658545.1 uncultured Acetobacteraceae bacterium
TTATTAGCTCCCTCTTGAATTCCTTCTTTGAGGTTACTTGCTCCTTTTTTAATGGCTTCCACCGGGCTAGTACCTCCCTGTGGCTGATTTTCTTGGTGATTTTTTAACCGATCTACAATATTGTAGTCATCTGCCCCTGGGGGAGTTTTTGATTCAACAATACCTTCTGTTGGACCGCCGATCGCTTTCCATGCGTTAAGACCACCTATGAGTTGGGAGACATGGTCAAATCCATTAGAACGCAGTTGTTGTGCGGCTTGAGCAGTTTCTTCTTCATTAGCACCGTAAACGTAAATATCACGGCTTTGATCTAAAGAAGGTACTGCACGCTGTACCAATTCATCTATTGGCATGGGCATCGCTCCCATAATGTGACCTTGGTTGAAGGTGTTGCGATCGCGCACATCCAGGATTGTAAAAGCTGGTTCGCCCCATTCTAGACGAGTCTTCAAGACATGAACGTCAGATTGTGGTTCTATTGGCGGGTGTGATGGAATGATGCTGTCTACTAAATTGTTAGCCATAACTATTCCTTGATGACAAGATTAATAGCAATTTAACGGACTAACATATTTAATTGCTCTTTCTCTGGGATGAATATCCTCAAACTCTCTCCTGAGATAGACTAGGTAAGTGAAAGATTTTCGACTATTTATTCCATTATAAATAGAGTTAACCTGTAACACCGATTCCTTAATCAAACACAAGACTGAATATACCCTGTTTAAGGGTTTTTTATAACCCCCAATTAAACCTGATTTTTTCGTCATGATTATGATTATTGAATCGGTGCTATAAACTATTGTAAAGTCTTTTTCTTATTCATTTAATTACATATATTTTGAGTTGATATTTCTGATGTTTAATAATTAATACATACAGCAGTTCTACCTCAGTCAGCAGAGTTTTAGTTGATTCATTTTCAACACCGCAACTGAGAAATTCTTAGCCGAGGTAGTTTACATAGATTGGATTCGCTGTCATGATTGACATCTTCAGCAAATTCTTTCAAAATTTGTAGTATAGTATATGCTTAAAAAGGTAGCTATATGTAAATACACGCTGGGTAAATTTTCGTAATTTTTCTTCAGGAGCAGATACCCTTTGCTTAAAGTATGGTTGGGTAGGTAGAGTTTAGAATCTAGATTGGCTTATGGCTCAGTTTGTAAGCCTTTGTGGATAACTAATTAATCAGGGAGTGCGTGATTGTAGAAATGGTCTTCAATTACACTTGCCTTAAATAAAGTCAAAAATTATACAACATAAATTCCAAACCACACAATAATCATACATTTTATAAGCATTCCGATGGCTGAAGTTTTTATAAACTTCATCGAAAATTAATTGTATACAAGTACTACAGTAGCGGTCTTATTCAGCAGAGACGCGCGTGAATACACTTTCAACAGAAACACGTAAAGCAAAACTGGCGCAACAGCAAATCGCCCAATCTACAATAGGCAGCATTATGGTTATGATTACCGCTACTACTCCCAAAATTCTCATTGTTGATGATGACTTCGGTGTGA
Source organism: uncultured Acetobacteraceae bacterium (assembly GCA_964658545.1). GTDB lineage: Bacteria > Cyanobacteriota > Cyanobacteriia > Cyanobacteriales > Nostocaceae > Nostoc. Next base: position 1,530 of record CAZZZY010000246.1, read on the forward strand.
GAAATCTCGTTCATCGTTTTTTGAGTCGGAAATATCAAATAGAGGCGGCAGCAGATGGTAAGACTGCCTTGTCGATGTTTGAGCAATTCAACCCAGCTTTAGTGATTCTGGATTGGAATTTGCCGGATGTTAATGGTTATAGCCTCTGCCAAGAAATGCAGAGTCGTACTAATGTTTTAGTGCTGATACTGACTAGTAGGACTGATGAGGCTGATAAAATTAAAATCTTGAGTGCGGGTGCTGATGATTTTATGACTAAACCGTTTAGTCTTGCAGAAGTAGAAGTTAGAATAGAAGCTCTTTTGAGGCGAATCCGCTACATCAACCCTTCACGAACACAACGAATTATTTTCAAGCAGCTAGTAATTAACCCAGAGGGTCGGGAGGTAACACTTAACGATAAGCCTCTGGCTTTAACAGCGCTGGAATTTAATATCTTACATTTTTTGGCAAGTCATCCTAATCAGGCTTGGAGTCGCCCACAGCTAATCCAAAAAATCTGGGGTTGCGATTACGTAGGAGATGGACGGGTGGTTGATGTGCATATTGGTCAGTTGCGTAAGAAGATGGAAGTCGATCCTAGCGTACCAGAGTTTATTAAAACTGTGCGCGGCTATGGTTACAAGTTTGAAGCACCGGATGAAAATACTAATTCCTGAGCTTTTCGATTTTTTGACTAACGAACTCAGCCGCTAGATGTATTGCTGCTTTCATACTCGTAGCATCAGCAATTCCCTTACCTACAATATCAAACGCTGTTCCATGATCGGGTGAAGTCCGAACGAAAGGAAGACCTATAGAAGTATTAACTGCCCGATCAAACGCCATCAGCTTCACAGGAATTAAGCCTTGGTCGTGGTAAAGTGCTAAGTAAGCATCAGCAGGATTTTGTACCAAAGAGTTTCCATACCAAGCTTGGCCAGGTTTAACCCACATCGTATCTGGCGGTATTGGCCCATCTAATTGCAATTGTGGTCGCTTTTGCCGCTCTTGCTCTAACCAAGGAATTAACCAATCTTGTTCTTCATGTCCAAGTTGTCCCTGTTCGCCACTATGGGGATTCAAACCTGCGATCGCAATTCTTCCTCTCTCTATACCAAAATCTTTCTCCAAACACTCCACCAGCAAATCTAGTTTCTGTGTCAACAACTGCGGTGTCAATGTATCGGCTACTTGACGTAGGGGAATATGTGTGGTAGCTAGTATTGCGCGGAGTGTCCAATTAGTATGGGGCGATCGGGCTACAAATAACATCCCAAAACGGCCAACACCTGACTTGTGTGCCAAAAGTTCCGTTTGTCCTGGATAATTATACCCTGCGGCTTTCCAAGCAGATTTAGCGATCGGCCCCGTGACTATGCCATCAAATTTACCAGCAAGTGTTTGAGCGATCGCATATTCCATATAGGCAAAACTAGCCGCACCACTAGCCGCATTCCCTATTCCTGAGATAATTTCACCTTTAATTTCTTCATCCAACTGCACATCAATAACTGACAACTCATCTGGATTTGCCAAAGGTGCTAAATTCTCAGTTAAATTCAATTTGTGATAAGTCTGTGCCAGCAAATCCCAGTTACCCACTACTGTCAGGTCGTATTTTTTACTAATTTCCGGTTCTGCTAAAGCTTTCAAAATCACTTCCGGCCCAATTCCCGCAGGATCTCCTAGCGTCAGCGCCAAACGCGGGCGATTATCTTGGCGAAAATTCACTAAGTTACCTTGATTATTTTGATACATAAATTTTCTTCATTAAGAATTATCAACAAGTGTTCCCATATTTCCCCACTCTCTAGTAGGGATTGCCCCCCAAACCAGTAGGGATTACTTGCTAAACTAGTTTAAAATTATTTACACAGGTCTAATCTTACAGCAACTATTGAAAAGCTTCTGCTAGACCTAGTTTACACACACTAATTTGCATAAGGAGAATCATCCCAATGGGCGGCGAAATTTTGAATGCAGCTCTATTGTCCTTCGGTTTAATCTTCGTGGGCTGGGGCTTAGGTGCTTTGTTACTGAAAATTCAGGGCACAGAAGAATAACTAACTGGGAAAAAAGCTGTCCGGTAAATGGACAAGCTTTTTTCCTATGAGTTTTTCCATAAAACGATTTTCTGAGAAAAAATGTAAACTTTTGTTTGCATAGGTTATTCTGATAACATTCTTTTCATAAAACATTAAAATTTATTACAACCCTCATGACATTATTAATCGTCGGTGCCACTGGCACCTTAGGAAGACAAGTGGCTCGTCGTGCAATCGATGAGGGGTATAAAGTACGCTGCCTCGTGCGGAGTAGCAAAAAAGCAGCTTTTCTCAAAGAATGGGGTGCAGAACTTGTACCAGGAAATTTGCGTTCCCCCGAAAGTCTAGCGGAAGCATTAGAAGGTGTAACCCAAGTTATTGATGCGTCAACATCTCGCCCTACAGATTCACTAAGTATTAAACAAGTGGACTGGGAAGGCAAAGTAGCATTAATTCAAGCAGCAGTTGCAGCAGACGTAGAGCGTTTTATCTTCTTTTCGATTTTGGATGCCGATAAATACCCAGAAGTACCACTAATGGAAATTAAGCGATGTACAGAACTATTCTTAGCTGAGTCAGGCTTGAATTATACCATCTTGCGGCTAGCTGGTTTTATGCAAGGGTTAATCGGTCAGTATGGGATTCCCATTTTGGAAGCACAGCCAGTTTGGGTAACTGGTAATTCTTCTCCCATCGCCTATATGGATACTCAGGATATTGCTAAGTTTGCAATCCGTGCATTGAGTGTGCCCGAAACGGAAAACCAAGCTTTTCCTGTAGTCGGTACGCGTGCATGGAGTGCAGAAGAAATTATCAATCTGTGCGAACGCTTATCTGGAAAAGATGCCAGGGTAACGCGGATGCCTATAAACTTACTGCGTGCCGTGCGGGGCTTAATGCGTTCTTTTCAGTGGGGATGGAACGTGGCCGACAGGCTAGCGTTTACAGAAGTATTGGCTAGTGGTAAACAATTAAATGCTTCAATGGATGAAGTATACACAGTTTTTGGCTTAGATCCGCAACAAACCACAACCCTAGAAAGTTATCTACAAGAGTACTTCAGCCGAATAATGAAGAAGCTCAAAGAGTTAGACTACCAGAAAAATAAAGGCAAAAATCAGAAACCTAAAAAAACTCCTTTTAAACAGTCTTCAAAAGCCAATAACCAATGATAAAGCAGCTTTGGCCTCTTCGCGCGAGATAATAAATATAAAACATGGCGATCGCAATCGATTTTGGGACTAGCAACACAGTCATTGCTCGTTGGAACCCCGTAACCCAGCAGCCTGAAACCCTGACTCTACCAGGCTTATCAATTAAACAAAGTCTCAATCCGCCACTGATTCCCAGCTTGGTTTATGTTGAAGACGCAACCCAAAATAAAGTCTTAGTAGGGCAACAAGTACGCGATCGCGGTCTTGACCTCAAGGGCGAAACTAGATTTTTCCGCAGCTTTAAACGGGGTATTGGTGCCGATATCCAAGGTTTCTTACCCGAATTAGATGGGCAAATTGTCACCTTTGAACAAGTAGGGCAATGGTTCCTCACCAAAGTAATTGAAGAACTAGCACCCCTGCAAGGGGGGTTAGATTCTCTCGTGTTAACCGTACCCGTAGACAGTTTTGAAGCCTATCGTCACTGGTTGGGGAAGGTTTGTCAAGCCCTTCCCATTGAACAAGTGCGGATGCTGGATGAACCCACAGCTGCCGCTTTGGGTTATGGCTTGGCAGATCAAGAAATTCTTTTGGTGATTGACTTCGGTGGTGGTACTTTGGATTTGTCCCTTGTCCAGTTGGATCGAGGCGTGCAAGCAACCACAAAACCCTTGGGATTTATCCTCAAATGGGGTAATAAGTCTTTGGCTGAAGATTCAAAACAAAAAGTTAAAACTGCCCGTGTCTTGGCGAAAGCTGGGCAAAATCTGGGCGGTACTGATGTTGATAATTGGTTAGTAGATTACTTTGCCAAAACTCAAGAGTTGGCGGTAAGTCCCTTGACAACACGATTGGCAGAACGGGTAAAAATTCAACTATCAACCCAAAACCAAGCTAGTGAAGTTTATTTTGATGATGAGACATTTGAAAGTTATGAATTGGAATTAAACCGCGACACCTTTGAAAATATCCTCAAAGAACACGCATTTTTTGAGTTATTGGATGAGTCAATGGCGACACTGTTGCAGCAAGCAAAACGCCAAGGAATTGAACTTCCTGATATTAATGCAGTTTTATTAGTTGGTGGCACCGTGCAATTGCCGGCAGTGCAGACATGGATCAAACAGTATTTTGAGCCAGAAAAAATCCGTTGCGAACGTCCCTTTGAAGCGATCGCTCAAGGTGCATTACAGTTAGCTCAAGGTGTGCAAATCAAAGACTTTCTGTATCATAGTTATGGTATCCGCTACTGGGATCGCCGCAACCAGCGTCACAAATGGCATTCTTTAATTAAAGCTGGACAGGCATACCCGATGAGTCAGCCAGTGGAATTAGTCTTAGGTGCTTCTGTGGAAAATCAGCCTAGTATTGAATTAATTATGGGAGAATTGGGAGCAGATACAGGCAATACCGAAGTTTATTTTGATGGCGATCGCTTGATTACTCGCCGTTTAGACAGTAGTGAAACCAGCGTCAAACCCCTCAACGATCAAGAAGGCGCGAGGACAATTGCCCAACTGACACCAACCGGATATCCTGGAAGCGATCGCATCAAAATTCTCTTTCAAGTTGATGAGCAACGCTTTTTGCGAATCACCGTTGAAGACTTGTTAACCAATGACACGCTTTTGGAGAATCAACTTGTGGCACAATTGAGCTAAACTACTGCTCGTTTAACTAATTAAGTAAAAGGATTTAAAAGCGGGATACCGCAGCCATCAAAATCGCGGATGTTGCGCCTTACTAAGGTCAATTGATGAATTTGAGCAGTAGCAGCAATCATCATATCTGCTTGGGTATGTGTTTTCCCACTTAATCTTAGTTGACCTCGTAATTCACCAGAGCGCTTGGCAATTTCAATGGTGATGGGCAATACTTCACAGTTATTTTCCAAAAAGCTCTCGAACCATATTTCAATTCTAGGGTTAGGCTTGAATCTCAATCCATAAAATATTTCTTCAACGCTGATTGCACTCAAAACTATTGAGGAAACTCTTTCTGCCCATTTCAGTCCACCAGAGTTAGGTTTAAGTCTTACTAATTCGCTGATAATATTAGTGTCACACAGAAAAGTCATCAATGGCATCAGCGAAAGGGTTAGGACGATCTTGGCGGGAGGGTACTTCGAGAATATAATCTTCTTCAGTAGCTATCTGACGTAGTTCTTTGAAAACATCAGCTAGAGAAATCTTTTTGCGCTGCTTGCGCCACGTCAAAAATTCCTCAAACATCTCAACTTCAACAACAACAGCTACCAGTTGATTTCTGTTGTAGATAAGTTGCGGTTCTTTCGTGACAGCATGAATCAGTTCGGAGAACCTTTGTTTCGCTTCTGCAATTCTCCAATTCATTATCCGACCTCTTTTATTCATAATTATCTCTATAATATAGGACTCCTATTTGATTTCTGAACGGATTTTAGAGATAAATCCTTACTGGATATGCATTTAAGTCTCAGTATGGTTTCAAAATTCAAGCCGGATTCCTATAGACATAATTTATGTCTATGATTTTGTTTTCACTAGAGAGCAATAGTTACTATGCTATATCTCATTCCACCCAAGTTATTTCTAGCCACCCATTTTTAACCATCCAAAAACTTGATTGACGGTTAGCGCAAGTTCAATTTCTGGTAATACAGGCAAAAAATCTTCTCCCTGGAGTAGCACTGGCTGTTGCTCTGGTAGAAATACCAAAATACTCAGATCATCAGGATCAAGAAACCATCCCAGACGGCTACCATACTGTAGGCAGTAGAGAATATTTCCAATTACTTTGTTAGGTTTTTGTTCTGGCGACAGAATCTCAATCGTCCAGTCTGGTGGAAGTTCAAAATTATCAGGTACTTCATTCTCAACGGTAAACGGTATGCGTCGCCACTGAAACACAGCCACATCGGGTACAATTGATCGCTCTCCAAAACTACACCGTAATTCGGGAAATGCATAGGCAATCTTCTGATTTTCTGCAACTTCATTAACAACAGCACCGAGTTTGCCTTGCAAGCGGCTGTGTCTCCCTTTCGGCATTGACTTAGGAATAATCTTACCGTTAATATATTCACTTGCAGGCTTTGTTTCTGGAAGCTTCAGAAACTCTTCCAGGGTAAGTAGTTGAGTAGTTGAGTAGCTCATAGCTCCTGAATCCCTCGAAGATGTGTTTTCACTCTAGCAGTATCTATGGACAGGTGCATTCACAGAGTTAAGATAATTCATAAGACATCTCCGAAAAAGAAAAAGACCCCACTTCCATTCCTCTCCCCGTTGGCGTC
>CAZZZY010000247.1:0-7975 GCA_964658545.1 uncultured Acetobacteraceae bacterium
GCGTTGGCGTTCTTGTTCGGTGCGTTGGCGTTCTTGTTCAATCTGTTCCACAGCCCACGGTAACAAATTACCAGCTTGATCCCACCAGCGCAACCAATAACCAGTGCGCGCTTCTTTTGTGCCTTGCCAAGTTCCCAAAAATAAGCCCATGACATCAATCCAATGACGACCATTTTCATCGGGTTGCTTTAACTCATAGCGTTGATTTTCCAGTTGATAATATTCTAATAAACCGCCATCCGGTTCAAAAACTATGTAGATGGGAATCTGCAAAATTTGTTCGTAGAAAAACCATTTTCCTGGTGGGTAAGTTCGCTTGACCGAATATTCTCCACCCTCAGTATCGGATAGAAACTCGATGGCGATCGCAGGGATATTTCCTTCTAAATTGGGTGTATAGCTTTTGCGATTACTCAGAACTTCATTAACCGACGGCACATAAACCCAGTCAGGTGCTTTGGCAATAAATTGGCCGTTGACAGTCGCACAAAGACCAAAGTTTGAAGCTATCAACATCTGTGCTTGGATGAATCCACTGATTTCTAGGCTTTCACGCAAAGCACCAGCCAAAAGTGGCTGACCTGTATTCTCCACTGGTTCATCCTCTAGTTGAAAATCCTTGGGTAAGGCTTCCCAAGAAATTACCAGTTCAGTTTGGGATTTGGCTTCACTGAGTTGGGTTGCCATAAACACAGGATGAATTTATTTTTCATTTTATCGTTTTCAGAACCGGTATGGAGGCGATCGCATCAAACATCCTCTTAGAAATCTCTGGGATATACACCTGCAATATCGTGTCCCGAATCATTCATGAAAAGTTAGATAATATTACTTTATAGCACTATTTTGGCTTTTTAATAATTACGAATTACGAATTATTTGCTCACTTGACTCCTAAAGCGATCGCATGGTGGCGGATATGATCTTCAATAAAACTACCAATGAAATAATAACTGTGGTCATAGCCTTCTTGGTAACGCAAGTTTAACGGCTGCTTAACATCTGCACAAGCTTGCTCAAATACTTCAGGCAGTAATTGTTCAGCTAAAAATTTATCAGCAGTGCCTTGATCAATGAGAATTGCACTGTGATAACCTAATTGCTTCACTAATTCACTAGCATCATAAGCACGCCAGCTTTCTTGATTGCTACCAAGATAACCACTGAAAGCCTTTTTACCCCAAGGACAACGCATAGGTGCAGTGATGGGTGCAAAGGCTGATACTGATTTGTAGAGTTCTGGGTTTCTCATCGCACAGACAAGTGCCCCATGTCCCCCCATCGAATGACCGAAAATACCTTGTTTATCAGCTTGGATGGGGAAGTTTGCAGTAATTAAAGCAGGTAATTCCTCGACAACATAACTATACATTTGGTAGTTTTTCCGCCACGGTTCTTCTGTAGCATCAACATAAAAGCCCGCACCTGTGCCAAAATCCCAATCATCATCTTCACCTGCAATGCCAGTATTACGCGGGCTAGTATCTGGTGCAACCAATATCAAACCGTACTCAGCCGCAAAGCGCTGCACTCCTCCCGCCTTAACCATAAAATTTTCTTCTGTGCAAGTTAACCCAGAGAGGAAATAGAGAATCGGTACAGGTTTTTGAGTTGCTTGTGGTGGTTGATAGACAGCAAAGCGCATTTCACTGTTACAGGTTGAGGAGGGATGACTGTAAAAGCCGAGTTTGCCACCAAAGCTTTTATATTCTGAAATGAGGTTGAGGTTAGGCATTGGTTATATTCTCTTTCCTGAACGGCTGTGAACTACCTGGTAATTAGGATGCTATTATAGCGATCGCACGATATGCCGCAGTTGTGATTGCTCTGAGAATCGAAACCAAATTGCGATCGTTGGTTTGGGATTCATTGCATCTGGACTGACTATACCAATAGGATAACGGAACCAACACACACTTAAGCGCCTAGTAGGTTCATCAGCCAACAGCCATGTTTTTTCATAGCGCACCAAATCGCCAACCCAAGGTGGAGCTATGTCTTCCTCTTGAGCAACTCTGGTGATAAAGTTAGCAAAAGCGATCGCATCTTCCCTGTGTTTTTTGATTCCTTTTGGTAAATGGGTTTGGGCATATCGCCAAAACAAGGCAGTAAAATTTTTACCCAACACCCGCGCAGTGCGTGGAAGTAGTTCGCGTACTTCTCCCAAACGTTTCCACTTCAGAGAATTCGCAAAGATATTTACCTCTTGTGCTGAAAGTTGAGCTAACTTTTGGACTTCATCACAACTCAACCCCAACTCTGCACCAACAGTTTCTGGGTTAGCAAAGAAACGCTCTCTAAATTCCGTATTGGTGTAATAGAATAGCAAAAAATCCGGACCATACATATCTGCAATTGGATTATGCAGTAATGCATTCATTACCTTTACTCCTTTTCAGGGAATTACTGAAAGTAAGAGGAATTTTAGAAAATTTGGCTTTCTCTGGTTTGTCATTTACTCTACCACAAGATTGTAGCACACACTAAAATTTACTCCCCGTCAGCGCCACCACTTAACTTTCTCAATCAACCCTGCGACTAGGTAACTTAGTCCCGCACCTTTTACAGAACCCCGCATCTACATCATGGAAAGCTAAACCACAACTTGAACAAACTGTTTCTACCTGATTAGCAGTTTTCACCACCCGCTTAATTAAATCTCCCACTTGCCAAGGAATCAGTGCAATTCCGGTAAAAATCATCAATACTGTTAGCAAGCGCCCTAATTCCGAAATTGGAATAACATCACCAAATCCCACAGTTGTCATTGTGACAACAGAGAAATAGAATGCATCCAAAAACGTACCGTAATTTTGAGGATTAACCGGATGCTCTACTTGATAAATTAAGCCAGAATAAATAAAAACAATTGCAAATAATGTAAATAATATTCGCGCAAAAATCATGCCATCTTCGGTACTGATAGTGGCGAATAGAAATTTTCTATCTATAAATCTGATTAATCTCAAAATCCGAAACCATCGCAGTAGGCGGATAAAGCTGATATCCACCATTCCTAGAAAGAATGGTAAAATCGCCATTAAATCAATAATCGAATAAAAGCTAAAAATATACTTAAATTTGTTTTCTGCACTCCACAGACGGAGTGAATATTCCACCGCGAAGATGATCACGATCGCAGTATCGACAAGATTCAATTTAAACCGCACAGCATCAGGAATATTATAAGTCTCTGCTACAAAAATTCCTGATGATAGTAACACCATAGCGGCAAGCGTTAAATTAATCGCTTTACCTATTGGTGTTTCCAGGTCTTTTAAGTAAAATTCTGTTTCTTGTCTACTCAGTAACATATTCGACCATTCACTAATCTTAATTCCCAGTTATAGAATTACTATTTGATTTTTGAACAAAATTAGGTATTGTAGGTTGTGTTAGAACGAAGTTCGTAACGCACCATTATCAAGGGTTAGATGCCGTACTTTCTGCGCTAACACAACGTTAGTGACGCTCCTTCTCCTAACGGAGAATGAGCTAAAGTCGGGAAAACCACCCACACAACTGGCTCCCCTACGTATCTTTTCTCCAAATTAAATCGGATTCCTATATATCATTAAAAATAGGATATTATTAATCATTATCCTTATAATAACACCAACTTATATGAACCCAGAATATTTTATGCGTTTAGCTTTGGCAGAAGCAAAGGAAGGAGATGCACCTTACGGTGCAGTGATTGTTAAAGATAACGAAATTATGGCTGTAGCTCATAATACTGTTATGAGAGACAACGATCCATCAGCCCATGCGGAAATCAACGTCATTCGTCGTTTAACCGCTAAACTTAAAAACCCCTCTTTAGAAGGTTATAGCATATATACAACTGGCGAACCTTGTCCAATGTGTGCAACTGCTTGTATTTGGAGTGGTTTATCAGAAATTGTCTATGGTGCTTCAATTCAAGATTTAATCTCGATAAATCAATCACAAATTAATATATCTTGCGAAGAGTTGATTGCTAAATCATTTAGAAATCTGAAAGTCACCAAAGGCGTTTTAAAACATGAATGTTTGGAGTTATTTAAATAAGCTGCAACACATTTAACTTTTCGGTGCGTTACGCTGACGCGGTAACACACCCTACATACAGTTAATCCAGAGGTTAAAATTCAATACGGTTTAGTTAAGGCTAAAAGTCTTTGTTAAAGTCAGTTTTTTTAACGTAGACGCAAAGCGGCTTCCCGCAGGGTACCACTCCAGACGCAGAGTACACAGAGAGAAGAAAAAAACGCTTAACCCAAGCGTATTGGGTTAAAATTACGAATTACGTTAGCGACGCGAACAGCGAGTCCGCGTACTCCTACGGAGAAGCGAGCTACGCTTTTAGCGTCTCGTAGAGAGCGTCATTACGAATTACGAATTATTTAACTTGGCTCATTAAAATAAGATAAATATGTATTTGCCCAAATCGCAGCTTGAGTGCGATCGCGCAAATTTAACCTGTTTAAAATATTAGTAACATGATTTTTTACCGTCCCCTCAGAAATATAGAGTCCTTGAGCAATTTCTCGGTTACTAGCGCCTGTAGCAATTAACCGCAAAACCTCTTTTTCTCTGGGAGTAAGTTCAGTTAAAGTAGATGGTACAGGGGGTGACTGGGTTGGTGTAGGATTAGAAAACTGAGTTAATAGCTTTTTAACTATACCTGGGCCTAATTGAGTATATCCTTTATAAACGGCACGAATAGCAACAGCTAACTCTTCTGATGGCGTATCCTTTAATAAATAACCCATTGCCCCATTTTTCAATGCTGCTGATACATATTCATCATCATCAAAAGTCGTAAGTACTAAAATTTTAGTTTTTGCAAAGCGTTTTTGAATTTCCAGCGTAGCTGCAACTCCATCCATAATGGGCATTCTGATATCTAGTAATACCACATCTGGCTGAAATTCCGCAACTAAATTAATCGCCTGTTCACCATTTTCGCCTTCCCCTACTATTTCTAAATCTGATTCTAATTCTAATAACGCTCTTAATCCTTGACGAATTAGACCTTGGTCATCTACCAACAATACTTTAATCATTATGTCAACCGTGCTAAGGGAATATTAACTGTAATTTTGCAACCTGAACCAAGAGCGCTATTAATATTAAACTCACCTCCAAGTGCTAAAGTGCGATCGCGCATACTATGAAGTCCAAAACCAGTAGTATTTTGCCCTAAAGCAAAACCTCTACCATTATCCTGAATTATCAATCGTAGATTTCCTCTCATCTCAGTAAGTTCTAGTTTAACCTCTGTTGCTTGTGCATATTTAGATATATTTGTCAAAGATTCTTGAGTAATCCGGTAAATAGCAGTATTGATTTCAGGTGGTAGAGAATATTGCAGGTTGATTTGATAAATTGGCAAAATGCCATTGGAGCGATAAAAACTTTCTGAAAGACTAGCGATCGCCAGTTCTAAAGACTGTTCTTGTAAGGGATTAGAACGCATAGTAGAAACAGATTGACGGACATCTTTTAGCGCTTTTGAGCCTAATTCTTTTGCTGTTGCTAGAAATGTTTCAGCCTTACTTGGGTTAGATTGCCATAGTTTTAAAGCAGTTTCTAATTGTAGATTTAAAGCAGTCAGAGAATGTCCTAATGAATCATGAATTTCACGAGCAATGCGGTTACGTTCTTCTAAGGTAGCTTGATTTTCAATTTGCATGGCATATTGACGGAGTTTTTCGTTAGCGATCGCTAGCTTTTCTCGGCTGTGCCGTTCAGATAATACTGCATTCATCATCAACAACACAAAAACTAAACTTAAGCCAAATACTAGCGACCAATTCAAGCTAAAAAATCGAGAGCGTTCCTGTGCCTGTGGAGATGCTTGAAAATTGAATAGTTGGTATTTTAGTTGTGTAGTCAATAGAAATAATATGAATGAGAGACTGGTAACGAATAAACGTCCAGGCAATTTAAATATTAGGCAACTGCGAGTCACTAAAATTATGTAAAGAAAGGGGAAAAGCCGAGAGAATCTTTCACCAAAGAGTCCAGTTGTTAAAATTAATAAAATTTCAACAACTGTGTATATTACCTTAGATATCTGGTTATTGCTAGGTAAAATTAAGCCCATTAAGGCAAAAACAATCAGACTATAAATTGATAGTTCTGGCAATAGATTGCAAATTGATAAATCTGGAAATGTACCACAAATTGATAGTTCTGGGGATCTGGGGCGAAATCGCCGTAATGGAGGTGGTATAACTGCTATCAATGCAGTGATAGTCAATAGTATCCACTCCAGATAAAGCAGAGACGGAAAAGGATGTTTTTTAATTTGAATTGAACGATTCATAAGTCGTTTTGCTCCCTTTCTAACTAAATTCTCAGTTTTGAATATTTTAGTAGAGACTTCCGCAGGTTATTTTTTTAATGATTAAGTAATTAAGAGTAAGTCAAAATATAAAAGTTTATATAATACCCGAAATAATCATTGATGAATTAATCATAATAAAAATATTCATTATTCCTTACTTAATATGCTTTGGTTAAGCATTTATTTCTTCTCTCTGTGTCCTCTGCGCCTCTGCGGTATTAAAAAATATAAAGAGATTAGCCTTACCCCAAGCGTACTGATTCCTAACTCCCAACTCCTAACTACTTATTGTCAATCATGTTTGTCAAAATTCAATCATGACTAAAGTCATGGGTAAAACCATGACTTTCTCCTCATGTAACGACTAAACATTAGTTCTTATGATAATGGCATCCAACCTGGGAAAACCCACAATACAAGTCATGAAACTCAAAACATTATCGCTAGTTGCTGGAGCGATCGCCTTAACTTTAACTGCTACCTCCTTTGCTGCTCAAGCACAAACAGCCTCTCCTTCACCCGTGTTACTTGCACAAAATTCACAGGGGGGGCCTTGGAAAAACTTGGGTCTAACAGCTATACAAAAACAGCAAATTAAGACAATTCACCAAAATACCTGGCAGCAAATTGAAGATAACGTTTTGACCCCAGACCAAAAAGCACAGTTTGAGGCAGCAAAACAAGCGCGTCAGGCTGCGTGGCAAGCGCGTCAGGCTCAGGGGCAAACAGGTCAACAGCAAACAGGTCAGCATCATCGTCATCATCATAGAGGAGGTCTTTTTGCTAAATTAAATCTGACTCAAGCACAGAAAGACCAAATAAAACAAATTCGGCAGTCAGAAAGACAACAGATTAAAGCTGTCTTTACCCCCTCACAGCTTCAACAAATACAGCAATGGCATCAAAATCATCAATCAAACAATCCCGGATAATCCCCAATCTTTCAAAAAATACTTAATAAATCTGAGGTGGGTAGTGCTGCCCATCTCATTCATTACAAGATAGATTATGCAACCCCTTACTGATTCCTCAAATCCCCCTCCTCGCCTGCAAGAGGCTTTAGATTTACTCGATTGCATCGCTGAAGCACAGGGACAAAATGTTCCCCAAATTGTGGAAATAGAGAAATTGCGTTTCCTCCCCACTGGCACTTTTGGCAGAACTTGGGTAGATTTCCTCAATGAACACAATTTAAAACCCCTCACTACAGGTAGCCGTCGTAAACAACTCCATGACGGGGTTCACCTCATCACAGGCTATGGCACAGACGTGATTGGTGAAGCCGAAATACAGGCATTTTTATTAGGAACCAAATTTAGCATAACTAACTTGATACTAGGGCTAGGACTATTGCGAGTCATTTATGAAAACTTAAATTATCAACAACATTTTACCTGGAGCAGACTTTGGCAAGCATACCAACGCGGTCGTCACTCCCACTTTGACCCAGATAGGTGGCAACCAGAATTACTGTGGCACTTACCGTTGACTGATGTCCAGGCATTGTTTTCCCTAGTCAAAAATTAATAGACTTCTTGCAGAAGATGCGGAAAGGGGAAAAACTTCATCCCCTTTCCCTTTCCCTATTTATCAAAAAAGTAAAGGTTTAAAACCGTACTTCGTCCCGCTACGCGCTAACGC
>CAZZZY010000248.1:0-7971 GCA_964658545.1 uncultured Acetobacteraceae bacterium
CCGATCTTTCCCAATATGGATACTCTCACACTCAAACTTCGAGGCATGAGTTGCGCTGGTTGCGCCAACAACATCGAAAAGGCAATTCGCTCTGTTTCTGGGGTGATTGACTGCAACGTTAACTTTGGAGCAGAACAAGCCACCATCAGGTATGATCGCTCTCTAGCCAGTTTAGAGAAAATTCAAGCTGCGATCGCATCTGCGGGATACTCTTCCGATTCACTCCAGTCAGAATTGCTCTCTGAAGAAGAAGACGCAGAGATTGCGAGTAGACAAGCATTACAACGTCAACTCTTCCTCAAGGTAGTTGTGGGAGGTGTAATCAGCATTTTCCTATTTTTGGGGTCGTTGCCCATGATGACTGGGCTGAACTTCCCCTTAATTCCCAGCTTCCTGCAAAATCCTTGGGTACAGTTAGTGCTGACAACCCCCGTCATATTCTGGTGTGGTGGATCTTTTTACCGCAATGGCTGGAAAACCCTCAAGCGCCATACGGCAACGATGGACACGCTAATTGCTTTAGGTACAAGTGCAGCATATCTATGTTCTTTGTTTGTCACAGTTTTCCCAAAATTTTTTATTGCTCAAGGCTTGATACCTCATGTTTATTATGAAGTTGCCGCGATCGTCATTACCTTAATTTTGTTGGGGCGGTTGTTAGAAAATCGCGCTAGGGGAGAAACTTCTGAAGCCATCCACAAACTGATCGGATTGCAAGCCAGAGATGCCAGAGTTATCCGTGATGGTAAAGAAATTGATGTTCCCATCGCCGCAGTCAGAATCAACGATGTGATTTTGGTGCGTCCTGGTGAAAAGATTCCGGTAGATGGCGAAGTGATTGCAGGTGCTTCGACGGTAGATGAAGCGATGGTGACGGGTGAAAGTTTGCCAGTCAAAAAGCAACCAGGAGATGAGGTAATTGGGGCGACGATTAATGGTGCGGGTGCGTTTCAATTTCGAGTGACACGAGTCGGAAATGATACGTTTTTGGCTCAAATCGTCAAATTAGTGCAACAAGCCCAAGGTTCTAAAGCACCAATTCAGCGCTTGGCAGATCAAGTGACAGGATGGTTTGTACCAGCTGTGATTGCGATCGCGATCGCTACTTTCGTCATTTGGTTTAATTTCACTGGCAACTTCACCCTCGCAACAATGACAACGGTGGGTGTACTAATTATCGCTTGTCCTTGTGCTTTAGGTTTGGCTACCCCAACTTCTGTAATGGTGGGGACGGGCAAAGGTGCAGAAAATGGTATCTTGATTAAAGGTGCAGACAGCTTAGAACTAGCACACAAAATTCAAACAATCGTTTTAGATAAAACTGGTACTTTGACTCAAGGTAAACCTACGGTGACAGACTTTGTAACTGTCAACGGTACAGCTAATGGGAATGAAATCAAGCTTTTACAGTTAGCAGCAACGGTAGAACGGAATTCTGAGCATCCTTTAGCTGAAGCGGTGGTGAAATACGCCCAGTCTCAAGAGGTGAGTTTAATAGATGCACAGAACTTCGTGGCTAATACAGGTAGTGGTGTGCAAGGAGTTGTTTCAAATCAGCTTGTGCAAATTGGTACACAACGCTGGTTAACAGAACTTGGAATTAACACTATGAGTTTCCAGGAATATAAAGATGCCTGGGAAGCGGCTGGTAAAACAGTCATTTTGATTGCTGTAGATAGCGAACTACAAGGAATCATGGGTATTGCCGATGCCCTCAAACCTTCATCAACAGCAGTGGTGAAAGCATTACAGAAGTTAGGTTTAGAAGTAGTAATGCTCACCGGAGATAATCGTAAAACTGCTGATGCGATCGCGGCGCAAGTTGGCATCCAGCGAGTATTTGCCGAAGTTCGTCCAGAGCAAAAAGCGGCGATTATCCAATCCCTGCAAGGGGAGATAGAGAAATTTACCAATTCAAAATCTAAAATTGTCGCAATGGTTGGCGATGGTATAAATGATGCGCCAGCCTTAGCACAGGCTGATGTGGGAATTGCGATTGGGACGGGAACAGATGTTGCGATCGCAGCTAGCGATATCACCCTGATTTCTGGAGATTTGCAAGGAATTGTCACAGCAATTCAACTTAGCCGTGCCACTATCAACAATATCAGACAAAATCTCTTCTTTGCCTTTATTTACAACGTTATTGGTATTCCCATTGCCGCTGGAATTCTGTTCCCCATCTTTGGTTGGTTACTCAATCCAATTATCGCTGGAGGGGCGATGGCTCTTTCTTCGCTATCTGTAGTTAGCAATGCCCTCAGATTGCGTAAGTTTCAACCAAAAGCTATCTTATAAATGTAGGGTAATTCAGGAAATGTTCAGTAAAAAAATCCTTTGGGGAAGCCTTACAGCTTTAGTATTTCTCACTGCAACATCAGGTGTAACATTAGCAGAAATACCAGCCCACTCGTCAGAGAAAAACAGCCAATTTAACCGTATAGAGCAACCTTTGGGCTTGAAAGTTAGTGTTGCGATCGCTGGTTTAGTCTTGATTGGACTAGAGTTATGGTGGTTTCTCCTCTATAAAAATCCTGAATCATAATAAAAAGGAGTCAGAAGTCAGAATACAGGAGCGGAGCCGGAGAAGCTCCGCCTCCGGTCAGAATACTCCACCCATGAAGGGATGGAGTTTAAATGAGGAAAAAGTTTCGAGCGTTGTTTGTCCACGTTCGCTTTTAGCGTCTCGTAGAGAGGGACGAGGTTTTAAACCAATATTCAGACGCTCGAAGACTCGCTAACGCTGCGCTATCCGCTTTAACGTTTGCGAATTCAATTCTGAATTCTGACTCCAGAATAGCTGAATTCTTCTTCATAAAATGTTTTCTGAATGGGCACACACATCTGTGCGCTTACCAATGGTCAGATTAATTTAGAGGTAAATAACTGATGTCTGATTTAATTAACAAACAAATAATCCTCAAAAATCGTCCCGTTGGCGAACCAAAAGAGAGTGATTTTGCTTTAGTAGAAACACCAACTCCCGAACCAGGTGAAGGCGAAGTTCTGAGTCGCACCATTTATCTATCTCTCGACCCTTATATGCGTGGTCGCCTTAGTGCAAGCGAGTCTTATGCTGCATCAGTAGAATTGAATTCTGCGATCGTGGGTGGTACAGTCAGCCAAGTAGTTAAATCAAATCATCCTCAATTTCAAGTAGGGGATTTTGTTCTTAGCAGTAACGGTTGGCAAACTTATGCTGTATCTAAAGGTGAGACACTGCATAAACTTGATCCAACTCAAGCACCTTTATCTTATAGTCTAGGTGTACTGGGTATGCCTGGTCTGACTGCTTATGCTGCATTGCTTGATATCGGTCAACCCAAAGAAGGTGAAACTGTTGTAGTTTCAGCCGCTTCTGGTGCTGTCGGTGCAGTAGCCGGTCAAATTGCCAAAATTAAAGGTACTAGAGTAGTGGGAATTGTCGGGAGTGACGATAAGCGAGACTATATAGTTAAGGAATTAGGTTTTGATGTTGGCATTAATCGCAAAACCCAAGAACTCGATTCAGCGCTCAAAGAAGCTGCACCGAATGGCATTGATGTTTACTATGACAATACAGCAGGTGTGATTTTAGAAACTGTCTTGCAGCAAATCAACCTTGGGGCAAGAATTCCACTAGTAGGTTTGATTTCGGAGTATAATGCCACATCTACTCCATCAGGGCCTAATTTAATGCCACTACTAATTAAACGGGCTTTAATCAAAGGTTTCTTAGTTGGCGATTACCAAAATCGGTTTAATGATTTTTTGCGTGATGTTTCTGGATGGTTACAATCTGGTCAACTTAAGTATAAAGAAGATGTAGTTGTTGGTTTAGAAAACGCTCCTCGTGCATTCATCGGTTTACTTCGAGGTGAGAATTTTGGCAAGCTGATTGTTAAGGTCAGTGAAGATCCAACAGCCAATTGAAAAGCACATTACTGGAGATAAGCGAGCAAATTGTTGAAAATCAGGATTATCATTGTATTTTAGTGTTTTCTACACCAAGAGGTATTAACAAAATATACTCATTTCTAACTTGTTACCAATGAAGTTTATCCAGGGACGGGCGAAATGCCCATCCCACAAGAAGATATTTATCCTACAACAGCCGGACTTGCTACCTTCTCCTGTCTTTGGGAAGGTGGACGCATCCCCAAACCAAGTAAATTGAGCATTTCTCGGTCAGTATCGTAATCTGGACAGGGAGTTGTCACCGTCAACATTTTATTGTCGTCGCTAGAAAAGATAGAATTGGCTCCTGCCATAAAGCAGAAAGCTTGTTCTACTTGAGAAAGTCTAGCCCTACCAGCACTCAGACGCACATCAGAAGCTGGCATTAAAATTCTGGCTGTGGCAATCATCCGCACAATATCCCAAATGGGGACATCAGGCTGATTTTCTAAGGGTGTACCCGGTACTTGTGAAAGAATATTAATTGGCACTGACTCTGGATGCGGATGTAAGTTTGCCAGAGTTTGTAACATCCCAACCCGGTCATCGACAGTTTCGCCCAAACCAAGGATACCGCCGGAACATACAGTAACATTAGTTTGACGGACATTCTCGATTGTGTGCAAGCGATCGCTATATGTCCTCGTGGTAATAATTGTGCTGTAATATTCCTGAGAGGTATCTAAATTATGGTTGTAGGCGTAAAGTCCCGCTTCTTCCAATTTCCTAGCCTGATTTGCCGTCAACATACCCAGAGTGCAGCACACTTCTAAACCCATTGCGGTTACATCCTTGACCATTTCCAGGACTTCCTCAAATTGTGAGTTATCCCGCACTTCGCGCCAAGCAGCACCCATGCAGATGCGACTAACACCAGTTTCTTTAGCTTTCTGAGCGATGTTAACTACCGTTTCCTTTTCTAAGAGTGCTTGCGCCTTTACCTCTGTTTTATAGCGGGAAGATTGGGCACAGTAGCTACAATCTTCTGGACAACCTCCCGTTTTAATAGATATAAGCTTACAAACTTGTATTTTTGTTGGGTCATGATATTGGCGATGCACGCTAGCAGCTTGATAAATAAGCTCTAGCAATGGCGTATTGTATATCGCCCGAATCTCTAATTCCTGCCAATTGTAGCGTATTCCCACCACATCACTATCCTTCTTGTAAACTGGGTTGAATCTTGAGCTGTCTTTTGGTTGAATCTCCTGCGGTACAGCGTTTGGGCAAAGCGATTTTCTTGAAGTTATGCCACGCACTGCGCTTTATTACCCATTGGCTCTCAATCCTATCGCTCTAGATATTAGACATCAGCTTATCAAGATTTTGGTTGAATGGCAGATTAATAGCAAAAATACTCACTCTGTTTGTTGTACCTGAGTAAAGCAGTGAGATTCCCTTCTAACTGCTGCTGCTAAACCGCAGGTATGAGAGAATTTATAAAATTTAGAGAATGTGCTGGTAATAGATCCCGTTGATTAAGTAATTTATGATATCACAACTGCCACTAATTACAAGCGATCGCCTATTATTACGAGCGGCGATTCATGAAGATATCCCCCAAATTCTCAAATATTTCATTTATAACAAAACCTATCTCACTCCATTCTACCCTCTTTGGGTTGACGGTTTTTTCACGGAAGAATATTGGCAGTATCAGATAGAGAATAGTTTTCTAGAATTTATCAATGGGCAATCGTTAAAGTTATTTATTTTTACTAAAAAAAATCCTAACGTAATTATTGGAACGGTCAATTTTAGTAATTTTGTCCGAGGAGCCGCCCATTTTTGCTATGTGGGATATAGCCTTGCTGAAAGTAAACAAGGTAAAGGATATATGACAGAAGGGCTAAAAGCCGCAACTCAATATCTATTTCAAGAGTTAAATTTTCATCGAATTATGGCTAATTATATGCCTCACAATCGGCGCAGTGGCAATGTTCTAAAAAGACTCGGTTTTGTCATTGAAGGATATGCTAGAGACTATTTGTTAATTAACGGGCAATGGGAAGATCATATTATGACAAGTCTTACAAATCCTAACTGGCAAACGCCACAATTTTAACCTGTAACTTCTCTAATCAAATGAACAAATCCATCTTGATTAATGGGCATATACATTAGAGTTTTATCCAGAAATAGACTTTATTTTAAAATGATGAATTAAAGAAGTTTGGCTCTGTGTATTATATTTTTAATTAACAAATTTGATCCATTAGTTTAAACGCAGAGGAACGCACGAGGGAAGCGCAAAGTTTCGCAGAGTTTTCTCTGTGTTCCTCTGCGTTAAACCTTTGCGTTCCTTTGCGTTTTTACTCTTATTTCTCTTTCCACCGCGAAACTGATAGCAATAAACAACACCATAAAGCCCTGAATCGCGTAAACCACAGTTACTGGCACACCTGCACTACGCTGCATCACATTTGCACCACTGCGAAGCGCTGCAAAAAACAAAAAAGTCAAGACTACACCGACAACACTACCACGACTTAAAAAAGCGATCGCAAGCGTCTATGCTGATGTTGAAGCCAGAGGTAGTATTAAGGGAAGAATGAATTAAGCTTTGCTCGTAATGACTCTGGCTGAAACTCCAAACTACAAAAATTCTAGCAATCCTTTTCTCTCCCTCAACTACGAAAGCGCCCTAGAATCTCTAGGCGATGACTACTATGATGAGGTTGCAGCAGCGGAATTTCCTCAACACCTCCTGCGTTGGCGTAACAATGCACTATTACCCCGCTTGGGTCTAGACCCTCAAGTAGTCAAAGACGAAGATTTCATCACAGCTTTTGGCCAATTTCAGGGGCGCAAACCCTTGTTAGCACTACGTTACCACGGCTATCAATTTGGTGAATACAACGGACAGTTGGGTGATGGTAGAGGCTTTCTCTACGGACAAGTCCGCGCCACTGATGGCGAATTGTACGATTTTGGCACCAAAGGTTCTGGGAGAACGCCCTACTCCCGTGGGGGCGATGGTATGCTCACGCTTAAAGGTGGGGTGCGGGAAGTTCTGGCTGCGGAAGCACTGCACCACTTGGGTGTACGTACCTCACGCTGTTTGAGCATGATTGAAACAGGTTTATCCCTCTGGCGGAGCGATGAACCTTCACCTACCCGCTCCTCTGTGATGATTAGAATGAGCAGTTCTCATATTCGGTTTGGAACTTTTGAGCGACTGCACTATTTCCAGCGTCCAGATTTAACTAAGAAGCTGTTAGACCACGTAATTGAGCAGTATTATCGACACTTAACTGCTGAATTAGATAAATATGCCTTGTTTTACGCCGAATTAGTGAAACGAGTTGCAGAATTAGTAGCACAGTGGATGGCGGCTGGCTTTTGTCATGCAGTCCTGAATACTGACAATATGTCGATTACTGGAGAGAGTTTTGACTATGGGCCTTATGCGTTTATCCCGACTTATAACCCATCCTTTATAGCTGCATATTTTGACTATTATGGACGTTATTGTTACGGGAATCAACCAAGTATTTGCCACTTGAATTTACAAATGCTCCAGGAACCTTTAAAGGCGATTATTGATAAAGGTGAAATGGAAGCTGCATTAGAAAGGTTTGAGGAATATTATCAAGCTGAATACAGTTCTTTAATGTTGAAAAAGTTAGGTTTTGAGGATTTGCCGCATCCACAAGCTGCGGAACTGTTGAATCTAACAATTGAATTTTTGAAAGATAGCCAAGTTGGTTATCACCAGTTTTTTTATGAGATAGCTCGGACTTTTTCATCGAAATGGCGAGATGAACCAGGTTTTGTGATGAATAGTTCAGATATTGTGCCAGTGCCGGGTGCGTCAGGAATTTTTGATGATTGGTGCATACTATACCATAAAATTTTGAATGATTTTGATAGCAAGCGCACTGATGTAATTGCTGAAATTCTAGCTGTTAATAATCCCAAAACGGTATTATTAAGACCTGTGATTGAGTCTATTTGGGAATCAATTGCTCAAGAAGATAATTGGCAACCTTTTTATGAGTTAATCCAGGCAATTCAATCTAGGAGATAGTTAGT
>CAZZZY010000249.1:0-7957 GCA_964658545.1 uncultured Acetobacteraceae bacterium
CGCCGCTTTGCCTTGGCCATTACCAATGCGTTCTGTTATTTCCAAAGACTGATTGTAGAGTGTGATCGCTTCTTCCACTTCCCCTTTGTTGGCGTAGATAAGTCCCAGACAGTGCAACGTCGCCGCTTTGCCTTGGCCATTACCAATGCGTTCTGTTATTTCCAAAGACTGATTGAAAAGTGCGATCGCTTCATCCACATCCCCTTTGTTGGCGTAGAGAATTGCCAGATTGTGCAGCGTCGCTGCTTTGCCTTGGACATTACCAATGCGATCAAATATTTCCAAAGACTGATTGTAGAGTGCGATCGCTTCATCCGCATCCCCTTTGTTGGCGTAGAGAATTGCCAGATTGTGCAACGTCGCCGCTTTGGTTTGGACATTTCCAATGCGTTCTGTTATTTCCAAAGACTGATTGAAAAGTGCGATCGCTTCATCCACTTCCCCTTTGTTGGCGTAGAGACTTCCTAGTTGGTGCAACGTCGCCGCTTTACCTTGGACATCACCAATGCGTTCTTTTAATTCCAAAGACTGATTGTAGAGTGCGATCGCTTCATCCACTTCCCCTTTGTCTGCTTTCAGCATACCTAAACAATGATAAATTGCTGCTAATTCGTCTTCGTCTTCTGCCGGACAAAGATTTAAAGCTTGTTGATAATAGTTTAATGCTCGATCAACCTCACCTATTTGGTGTTCACAATAAGCAATTTCTTTGAGAACACTATGGTTTTTAGTAATTTCTAAGGTTGATTTGCACAGATGTATTGCTTCCCGAAAACGGCTTTGATTCCGCAAGCGGTTCGCCAATGAATTACCTATTTTCCCCGCAATTTCTTCATCCTTCCCCAACAACGCCAAGCGATGAATTTCTAACTTTTGTGCTTCCGTTGTAGTTTCCCTCTCTTCCCACCACAGGTGATACAAAAGTTGTGCAGCTTGTTTATACAACTCTTCACCCTTGGGGTTTTCTGGAAACTCTAGCAACGGTGACAAAATCCGGGGAACACGATACAACCTCTCTGTGTTGTTGGTGAGGGTAACTTCCAACAAACCCAAAATTTCAGCGCGTTGAATATGACTTTCCCAACTAGAGATATCCTCACAAATCGGGTCAATAGCAGCTAGAGGAACAGGTAACTCATACACCAACAACTTCCCCAGCATTTGACGCAAAGCTGGAGTTTGCTGCTTCAGCAATTCCTGTGCCAAAATATCCTCACGAAATTCCTTTTCCTTATCTGCCATCTTTTGCAGAATCATCTCAACTCCCCTCTCGGCTTCTGGCGACATCGGGGAATTTTGCAAAATCTTATCTAACCATTCCAACAGCCGAGGATTTCCATCTGCTGCTTTTTTGGCACGTTCGGGCAAATCTGGCTGAAATTGCCAACTGCCATTAAACGAATTGAGACGATTATACTTTTTAATTAAATCTGCCCCACCCAAAGCCCCCAGAGGTTCGCGGTACAGACGATGATTCAGTTCCGACAAAGTGAAATTGTAGCGACAGGTAATAATTACCTTGTGGGGAAGTTGGGAATTTTGCATCGCCTTCAGCAACGCCAGCAGTACATCCACAACTTGTGGTTGCAAGACATAAACCCCATTTCGTAATTCCAAATTAGCCTCAAAGTCATCCAGCACAAAGGCAAAGCGCTGTTCTTTGGTATTCAGTCCTTCAGTGAAAAACTTGGTGAGGCGCTGCATCAAGGGTAACTTGCCATTGAGAATTTCATGCCCCCGTTCCGAGGTACATTGTTCAGCAAGGGTTTTGAGCAGTTTCTCCTCATCCAGTTGCCGAAAGTTCATCAGCCTGTGATAGCCAACCATCCTTTCCAGAAGTCGCGCCGTCACAGTACTCTTACCCACACCCCCCAGTCCGTGAATTAGTACCCCTAATGAAGTGCGAATAGCTTTGAGACAACGTTGCAAAGTCCGCCGTCTGCCAACAAACTCAGAGGGTTTCGCCACCCGCACCAGTTGGGTATCGGGATCTAAAAACTGTTGATATGCAGGTTCCGGCGCAGAGGGTGGCAAATCTCCCAAGACTTCCACCAACGCACCGGGACATTCTCCCTGGACATATAACCGCAACAAATGCCAGTCCCGCACATTCTGTTTAAACAACTGCTGGTAAGTGCTAGCGAGTGCTTCAGCTAATTGATATCCGGCTGCCAATTTGCCGTAGAGGTGTGCGGCGGCGGCTGTGGCTGTCCGATCTTCCACAGGCCGCCCCCAACTTAAAACAGCCCTAGCCCCCTGTGCAATTAGCGCCTCAGCCATTGAAGGGACAGCCCCTTTATCTGCTGCTTGTCCAGTCCGACACCCAGATAAAAACACCAATTTGGGAAAGCGAAACCGAAAGACTTCCGCCAGTTCTGCGGCTGTGGTTTCGTGGCGTTCCCCGATTTCCGTCTCAGTGATAAAGTAAGGCGTGTAAGGTGCTTCGTCTTTAATTGAGGCGTGTCCTGTGAGGTAAAACACATCAAAGTCATCAAAATAGCGACTCCACACCTTACCCAACTCGCTAACGCAACCGCTTTCTTCCACCCGCAAATCAACAGCAAAATCTCTCGTATCAGCCAGAATTCTCGCCTCTTCCTGTTCAAACTCTAACTTTGGTTCCACATCTTCCGGGTCGGTTGCCATAAACAATACTCGCAATTGCCGTGCTTCCACAGAAAACCCTTCGGTTTCTTTCTCAATCCAGCGCAGAGGCAAAACCACCGGATTAACCCGCTTGACCAAAAAATCCTCACCATCATGCAGCACTTCCCAAGGTAGATGTGCCAATTTTTTATCGGTATCAATGGCAATTACCAACCCCTCACCGCGACAGTTAGCAATTCCGCGACTCAACCACCGTCCATCCCCATCCAACCAAAAAAATAACTGCTTCCCGATTCCTGGTAAATTGGGCAGCAGTTTATAGTAATCTCGTTCACCTTGCTTGAGGAAATTAGCGATTTCTGCTAATTTCAGGCGACGTGATTCATAGTGCTTTATTTGAGGTAGCCAATACCTGAGTTCAACTGTTTCCTGCGTACTTTCCCGAAGTTGAATGCGGATAGTTTGCACTTATTTGCTAATAGATTTGAGGATTTCCGTGATTTCCTCTATGGTAGCTTCTTCGAGTAAAATCCTGTTTCCAGTATCAGGGTCAAGAATTACCACATCAAATTGCTTCCCAGGATGAGACTTATGCCATTCTTGATACCACTTGCGGATTTGTTCAGCTAAAGCCGCAGCACCGCCGACAATGCCGATAATGGTAGCAACAGCTGCTAGAGTTGCCTCTTTTTGCGTCGGAACTTCATAGCTTCCCGATATTCCAGGAATTTCTAGCAAAGCCTCGGCTGCTGCTGGTGCAGCTTCACCCTCAATTCCGACTTGGATTTCTGCCATTAAATCACCTACGAATTTATACAAGATTCTGTATATTATGCGTTCAATTGGCGATAAGCTTCACGCACAGACACAGAGAATATTGCGAAATTATTTACTTTATGTTGCAAGAATTGCCTAAAATAAGGCAACAGACGCAAACCTGGAAACTCACATCTTGCACCTAGTCCTGGCGATTAGAAATCGCGGCTATGCAAACGTACTCCTTTGGAGAACCCGAAGGGTAGTCCACCTGCGTGGACTAAGAGAAAATCAAAGGATTATCTAGCGATCGCTTCTTGTGCTGATCTCGGTAATCCCAAACTCCACACAGTTTTTGTTTATCAGTTGGTTGACGGTCAGTATCAAGTCCAAAAGTTTACGGGTAATGACCGCATTCTCTCTACTACCTTCCCAGAACTAGCGGTGGCTGTTAAAGAAGTTGTGGCTGCAAGTCAAATCCGAAAACTATGAGAAGTTCCAATTAATTCCTATCTTTTGGGAACTATAAATTTAGTTACAGGAGATTGACTATGAATGATCAATGGGAGCCTCTAAATCCTGATGATGATGTTGTACATTTTCACCAAGAAGCATTTGAAAATTTACCCCGCACTCAAATAGTCTTTCAGTTATTAAAGGAAATCAAGAAAATTTGGGCAGAACACTGTACATCATCAGGATCAAGAGTATTTGGAGAAGGATTTGAATGTTGTATTTTAATACCTGGTCAACAATGGCGAACAGGTAAAATTAGAGTGAGCCTAGAATTTTGCCCTGATGAAATCGAAGATCATCGATTAGACATCAAACAGGAAAACTCTCCCCTTGACGATCTTCGGCAGCAACTAAAGGAAGGTAAAAACTAATACCAAAGTTTACCTACACAGATATAATAGAAAATTATCTTTGTCTGTGTGCGCTGAAAAAAATGGTATGGACTCCCCTACACGCAAAAATACATCGCACCATCCGATCGCGCCACTTGTTTGAGCGCAACCAGCGACTATTAATCGCTGTCTCTGGCGGACAAGATTCTTTGTGTTTAATAAAATTACTTTTAGATTTACAATCCAAATGGGGATGGGATTTAGGTATTGCCCACTGCGATCATCGCTGGCGTTCTGACTCCCAAGCTAATGCTCACCACGTCGAAAACTTAGCTAAAACTTGGGGTATCTCCTTTTATTTAGCAACAGCGAACGAACCTATAAATAGTGAAGCTGCTGCACGCGATTGGCGCTATCAAGCTTTAAGTGCGATCGCCCAGGCAAATAATTATCAGTATATAGTTACAGGACACACCGCCAGCGATCGCGCCGAAACTCTCCTCTACAACTTAATTCGCGGTACTGGTGCTGATGGTTTGCAAGCCCTGACTTGGCAACGCCCTCTAACTACAGGTATTATCCTAGTGCGTCCACTTTTAAAAATTACTCGCTCACAAACAGAGCAATTTTGTCAAGAGTTTAAATTGCCAATTTGGGAAGATTCCACCAATCAAGATTTGCAATATGCCCGCAACCGCATTCGCCAAGAGCTATTACCATATTTACGGGAAAATTTCAATCCCCAAGTAGAATCAGCCTTAGCCCAAACAGCAGAACTTCTCCAAGCGGAAGTAGAATATCTCGAAAAAGCTGCCCAGCAGTTGCGGGAAAAAGCAATGGGCATGGGGGATGAAGAAGATTCCCTTATTCCTCTTCTTCCCTTACGGTTAAATCGGCGGGTATTGCAGAAAGCACCATTGGCACTCCAACGTCGAGTGATGCGTCAGGTGTTGCAGCAAATACTGACTGATGCGCCCAGTTTTGAACATATCGAAAAATTAACGACTTTAATTATAGCGCCAAACCGATCGCAAACCGATCCATTTCCTGGAGGGGCGATCGCTCAAGTAGAAGGGGATTGGATCTGTTTGAAATAGTTATGAGTTAAAATTTATGAGCTTTTGGTTTTCGGTGTTGAGATTTGAGTTATCAAGTTTATTGAATTCATCACTCCAAACTCCAAACTTGTTAAGACGCTAACAATTCTGGCTGAGGCATTAAACTTTGGAGAGTGTGGCGCAACTGGGCGATCGCTTGGACTTGATAATCACCAGTTTCCTGGAATTTATCCAAAGATTCTCCAATTACCTGGAGCTTTTGCCGTAAGCCATCGAGGTAATCCTGAATTGGTTGTAGTGCTTCCTGATAGAGATTCACTCGTCCAGAGCATTCAGCAGTTGTTCTTCGCAGGGACAGCAAATTTTCTTCAATCGCTTTCAATTCTTGGCGTTTTTCATCTAAATCGTGAGTTTGATTGTCAATCATTCCCTGATTTAACTCAATACCAGAACGGATTTGATCAATTTCACGTTCCAGCTTTTGAATTTCCTGCGAATATTGTTGTCGCTGGGTTTCAATTTGTAACAAAATCGGTTCTAAATTAACTTTATTACCCTCTTCTTCCTCAGCAACAGTATTTCCTTGTCGCCGTAGCAATACAGCTTGGTGTTGCTTGAGAAACTTCTGATGCTGTAACATATTGCGGCGTTGTCCCACCAAGCTGGAGTTTAACATCTGATAGAGGTCTTTTTCATCCGTTAATTCCAGTTCCAAATTAATGTGGTCGTGGTCAGATGCTTGGCTTAATTTATTTTGCAGTTCTTCTATAGCTTCTTGTTTATATTTGAGTTCTTGTTCTTGATCGTGAACAAAGCTAGCATCTATTTCTAGCTTGTGTTGCAAGTCTTGGACTATCTTTTGTAGTTCTTCTAAAGACATTTTATCCAAAGCTTCCACATTAGCTTGTTGTCCGAGAACTACATCACCAGACGTTGCAGCTAAAGAGTGAATTTGTTGATATAACTCTTCGGCGTTTCGTAACTGCTCTTTGATGATCCGTGCATACTCTTGCTTGCTGGTGAGGTCTGCTGTATTTATCTGTAACTGGGCTGTTCGCTGAACTAAAATATTTTGTGCTTCTTGCAATGCATTTTGGCGATCGCTAAATGTTTGTGACAAACGCTCAACTTCTTCTTGCTGTTGTGCGATCGCAGTTTTTTGTTCTTCTAGTTTTTGCCAGTGTGGGGTAAGAGTAGATTGCTGCTTTTCCACCAGTTCAAAAGCCAGATGCAGCTGTTCTCTGACTGTTTCCGTGGGAGCTACGCGAGTAGATAAGCGATCGAGTAACTCACTCATTACCCGACTTTGCTCTTCATCCAAAACAGTTCCCTGTTTAAAATCCGCTTGACGTTCCTCTAGGCGGCGCTGCTCACCCCGCAAATGTTCCCAAGCGCCTTCCAATTCTAGGCGATTGCGTTCAACCTCTGTTTGTAAGCGTTCAATTTCCTGGCGGGATGTGTCAACTTCCTGTTTTTGCTGCTCCAGTTGTTGCAATTCATCCTCCATATTTTGCAACTGTTCTGAGCGTACTTCCATGTCCATTTCCCGGCGATTCAACTCTTGCGCCTGAAATGTTAGTGATTGCTTCCACTGATCAATCTCATCTTCCTTGAGCTTAAATTTCTCCAATTGGCGGGAAAAATTCTGCAAAATATTGACTAATGGCCGCCCTGCTTCTTGAATCCGCTGCACTTGACGATTCGGATTCAGTTCAACCAGTACCAAAGCGCCATCATTTAATTTGCTTGCATCCTCAGCGGCAATAACTTCTTCCGACACAGTACTCCAATTCTGGTCAGTTCGCTGACAAGCTAGCAGTTTCAATTCGGTTTTGGCACCACCACCAAGTAAACCACCTTTCTGTTTTTGTACTTCTGCTAAATACAGCACACCGTTAGTCCTTTATTGATGCACTTAAAGTTCGTGTTTTGGGATATACCTTAAATAATTCTGTTAACTTGTTTCCCTGAACCCAAGTTTAGGAGAACAAGACAGACAAAACTATAGACGCGATATTATGTTACGTCTTGATATTTATAAAAGCGAATTGGTCGCGCCTTTATATTTTGTACTGATGACAGTGATGATGACTTCCGTGTTAACACTAGCTTTGTCAAAGTTTATTACGAAAGATTAAGGGTTTTAGCTGAATCTATAGCAGTTCTCGTTTGGATACAACAGATGGTAGGGGGAAAGCACATTACTCATGCGTTGCGTGTCAACTTAATGTTAAAAAGGCGGTTAGAAACCGCGTCTACATAAACAAAACCGACCTCCGTGCTTCAAACCCTCAATTTTTTCTTAGTCCCAGGAGGCGGACTTTGCCTGTGTAGCCGCGAATGAACTCTGAAGTTGACAAAGAAAGGCAGAGGGCAGAAGGTCGTATGTATGAATAAAAACTTCAGTTCTGGGTCAAAAGCCCAGTTGAAACAAAGAATTGTATCGAGCGTCAAGTGCCGCGAGATACAAAGCGAAGCCACTGCGGTGGACGGGTTTCCCGGCATAAAGCAAGTGTAGCTCCAAGAGCAAGACCACATTTAAAAACGTGGATTTCTCCTGCTTCCTAAATGTATTCCATGCAATTTAAAACTGTCCCAATACTGCTCGGATAAGCAGGGGAGGCAGGGGAGACAATAAATCCCCAGAGATCGTTTCGACAAACAGTGTTCTATCTTTCTTGTATTCAA
>CAZZZY010000250.1:0-7957 GCA_964658545.1 uncultured Acetobacteraceae bacterium
ATAACTCCAGCCTTTAGCTGACCACTCTACACCGCAACAGTAACCGAAAGATTTGGTGGTAGTGACGTAGACTTTCTCCAACAGGGAAACTTCGAGGGGGGAATCTCTTTACCCCAAGGTGGCGAAAGATACCAACATGATTCTAAAGTCTGGACAAGGTTAATGATGTTTATGCCTCATTATGAGCGAGAAGACTGCACAAATAGTCAATTCGTTTCCAAGCGATCGCAGCTTGCCGTGGAGAACAACTCAAACCATAAGCACGACGGGCATCGTAATTGCCCTTGATTCCCTTGGCTACTCCAACGGGAATCCCAGAAGCCACCTCACGAATGCCGGGTTCAAAGCTTCGGTCTTCATGAGAGAGCCGTACTTGCGTAAAAGGAATCGGTGTAATCTCTCGCGGATTTTCCAGCTTCCAGTGGTATTGCCCAGGCATCCCCCAACCAGACGCAACTTGTGAAAACTTGCAATCAACTATTGTGACAATACCGATAACTTGACCGCGACGGAGAGAGATTAGTTCTGGAATTTCTACCCCCATCCCTTGGCAAAATTCTCTGGCTAGCTGGTACTCTTTTCTGGTACAGGTTTTTGCGGCGTGAATCAGAATCTCGCCACGATAATTGATAGGCCAGCCTCGGTTTTCAATATTTTTGAGAGCATAAATAATTGCCCATGCCCAAGGCTGACGGACAGATAGCGCTTTCACGGGTTTTAAAACTCCAATGACTGAACATAAGCGTCTGATGCGGCAATTACCAGAAATATAGATGCAACTGTGCAACTGCCTAATAACTTCTTATTTATAGGTTTTGAAAGATCATTATTGATAGAACCTGAGAAAATAAAAGCTGTTCATTTTGGGATAAAGTGGAAAGTATCATGTGCTGATTTCCACATTTGTTTTGTTGTTATTTTTAGCAGTTACAGATTTACTCAAGTCTTTAATTATCTGTAGAGTGTCGAATATTAAAGACAGAGAAATAATAAACTGGGAAGCGGAAGTTTTGATCTGATTTCCTCCGCTTTTATCCTTTTTACCCCAATTGGTCTAACCAAGCTACTAAATCTTCAACTGATGAAAAATCTAAAAATGCTTCTCCTAATACCTCTAATTGCTCCGTAGATAATTCTCGAATTCGTTCAATTATTGATATATCAATTTCTCCAAAACGGCGATTTAGCTGGCGATAGAAAAATTTGAATTCCCCTTTTTGTAAAATATCCTGATAGATAACAGATTCCTGCATAATATCCTCCCGTAAAAATTGACGAATTAAATCTTTTTCAAACCTTAAACCTGCAAATATCTCTGTACATCCAGCAATGTTCTGCCTTTCGTCCCTATCTGGAATTTTAGCGATGTTTTGAGCTACTTGGGATAATAAAGTTGCTGGGGAATCAGTTCGAGTTAAAGGCGCAAGAGGCAATAGCGCTGGATTATCCAGAAACAAAGCTGAATCTTGTTCCCATAACCGTATAACTCCATAACGGTGACTTGTGAACTCATCTGTGTATTCTTGAGTAAATGCAATAGGGTCACTACTTTGTTGCAAGAAGATAACGACTTGGGTTACTGGTGTGTTATATTGCCGTTTCAATCTCACGTAATAGTCTAATACCCGCAAAAGAATCGGTGGATTAGATTTGGGGAGAGTTTGAAACTCAATGTGCAAAATCCGGCTACTTGTTTGCAAAAATGTGACATAATCTGCGCGGATTGGATCTATTGAAAGTTCAGTTTTAAGTACTGTAACTTCTGTAGTTTTATCTGGTAGCAACCACTTGGCAAACTCTGCTGGATACAATTCAGCTAAGTATTTGGCAGTATTATCGTAACTCAATTTCTTCCACCCTTATTTCAATGAAGATTTAGTTTTTCCAATCCTCCCGATTCCCGAAAATCTGCTTTAGTTGGACGCTTTTCGGAACGTGAATCAACTTCTCTTTTTAACTGTGCTAAACCCAAGACAGCGCAATTGAATTGTTTAGCGATCGCCCTAAGTTGTTTCAAGATGGAGTCGATTTCTTGTACACGATTTTCACTACCCCGCTTTTCTCTTGGTTCAATAACTGTATGTAGTCCACAATCATCAAGTCGAAACTGAAGTAATTTCCTTTGACCTACACCATCACCAACCAATCGCATACCACAGACTTACACCCACCAGCAAAGTTAACCCAAACTTGCCACGACCCCAGATATGCATTCCAGTAAAGCTCACATCAGCAATCGGTGGCGGGGAAGGCAACAAGCGTGTTTTTCTCAGCAATACGAGTGGCCAAGAAGTTATGTGATTTGTCACAAAACTGCTCCTCAAATCTAGCCCCTAGTTTTTTTTGCTGTCACCTCATTATTAGTGACTGACACCGACTCACTAAGAAACAGTTCATCCCGATTGAACCATTGGCGAAAAACCGAATCACGCTGATCATCAGGGGCAACAAACCGATAAACGCACTCCCGATTTTCACGCTTACCCAATCGACCAACGTAGTTCAACTTCAAATCAATCTTGGCAAGTAACTTCTGTGCGATCGTCACGGGAGTAAGTTTTTCCGAGATACTGACATTCAAGTAATTTTTGATAACGTGCCGATGCTGAACAGCCAGCGCCTTAAACTCCAGCATCCTCTCGTCACTTCCCCGCAACTGAACGTCTGGCGTAAGAAACTGCAACAGATTCAGGCTTTCGAGTAACAACACAGCAGGTAATAGCTGTCCCTTGTTAAAATCCGGCTTCCAAATCGAATTCTTCCCAGCTTCTAACTGCGATGCTGCCCGTTTAGCATCACGGTTGGTCAAAAATTCCCGTCCCAGTGTCAAATAATAGTGCATCCGCAGTTGAGGATACCAGCCGTCGTCATCTTTCTCGACTAAATCAGGGGTTACGTCAATTTCATAGCGACGGGACAATTCAGCCTTGCGCTGCTGATGTCGTTCAGTTTTGGTTTTCGCCCTTGTGTCTTGCAGTTTTTTCAGTTCAGCCCCAGAGAGTTCATCAGCTTGTGCGATGCCTACGGCGGGCTACGCCTACGCTTTACACTCCGCAGCATACAATTCAACAGATGCCGCTTTAACCGACTCGATTACAGCCCCACTCTCATCGTCATCAACATCCTCAGCATCAATAATGATATACCCATCCTCGACCAAACCCGCAAGCACAGACTCTCGATAACGCCGCATTTCGACGTTGATTACAGAACCACGTTTCCCCCAAGGGGAGCAATGACTCTGGCTGAAAGTTCTGGTCAACATAGCTCAAATCCGCATTATCCGCCGCCGACAATAGCGCAATGTTAGCTTGTGTTGCGACGTGCTGACTTCTGAGCAATCCTCCTATCGTTGTAGAACCATTACCCACAACCGACATCCCCCACTCTCGAACCCAAATGTGGCGGTCAACTGTCTCCCTAACCCTTGCCAACATCTGACGCACGGAGTTAACCGGCTGCACTCCCTGAAAAATCCCCCATACACCATCAAAGTGTCCTTCAATGTCGATGGATACCCCAGTTTCAAGACTGGGTGAGGCGATAACTAAATCATACTCGGTCAGAATTTCGTTCAGGTGAGAAATACACCCCATAGCAGCATGAGAGGGGTCTGCAACAGATTCGCTGTCAATTCGCAGAATCCGCAGGTGAGGGAATTTGCGGCGAAAACGTTCTTCAAGTGCTTGGCTTCCCCATTTGGATTTGGCTTTTTGGGCAGAGCAGCAGAGTAAATGATGTCCTCCTTTGGCAATTGCTTTGTCCAGCGCTGTGATGAGATTTTTCGGGTTAGTGCCAGAGTAGTTGTAACAGTTTCCGGCTACGTGCCGATAATTGTTGACAATTACGAACGGGTTAACCCGATATTCTCCAGCAAGTGATAAAACATACTTTACATCTGTGTCGGAAACATCGGCAGAAGATAGGTAAATCTTTCCCTGACTACTCCCTAGAACATTCTGCACTAACTGCTTGAGGTTTTTGAGAACCGATACCCGACGCTTCTGCACTTCCGTACCAGAGTTGAGCAAATGCCAGAATACTTGGTCACATGAACCCAGGCTTATAGATGTGATCGCAGGGTTGAATCCCATCGATGGCTCGCTGTCAGAGTGCCAGCCGATAGAATCTTGGCCACTCCTATATTGATTGCCAATGACGATGCGAAAGTTATAACCAGCAGTTGCGGTGATTCTGTTGCGTAACTTAGCCAGAGCGTCTGTCCAAGGTAGTGGTTTGAGTAGTACGCTTTTAGAGTAAAGGTAATCACAGCCTTCATCCCCGTAAATACATTCCAAACGAGGTACAGGCATAGTTTTACCCAGCATCCTGATTTGATTTTGTTTCCATTGCAATTCTTGGCAATGTTGATAGAGTTCGTCAGCTTCTTCCTTATTCAAAAATTCTGGATAATAGTTGACTGGTAAAGTAGAAGCAGATTCGGGAAATAAAGTTAGTTGTTGCATAATTCTCCTTTGGCAATCGCTTGAATAATTTCTTCTGCCCGTTCTTGTGAAATAGCCTGTTCAGGGTTCTTGTAAAACCCAGCGATCGCTCGATGCCCCACACAAGGCTCACCAATGACACCAGATAACGGAACATGGCGTAGTAATTCAGTTGTGAACCACGATGGAGACTCGTAAAAGTTTAGAGGATGTCGGGTGACAGTTTCGATGACGGTGATTTCTGGTGCTAATAATGGTGTAACAGTCATACTTCATCCTCACTAAATTCAATGTGGCTTAAAGTCTGAAGTTCAACAGCTAATCCACTTAAGAAATTTTGGAGTTCAACTGTTGCCAAATCAATGGATATCTCTTTTTCTGATATATAAATAAGTTGCTTGTGATGCCCAAAGTAAACTTCTGTACGAGTTAGGTTTTGCTCTGTATCAGTTAACAAAGTCAAAGTAAATCTTCCAAGTTTACAAAAGTAATAAGGACGCTTTGAACTCCAAGGCTTTCCAGGTTGCCAAGTGATTTGGAGTTTTTTACCAATGTGAACGCTCATAGATTCAAAATCAACGTGGAAAATATTCAGCAAAGGAAGCATTTCACCACTGTTGTAATGGTCTACAACATGCTGTCTAATACCTGATTCTGCTAAATCTTCAGGAATATCAATGTGAGCTTCAGATGAGATTTTCTCAACTATTGTGACTATGGCTTTCATATTTTTTATCTCCACGGGATAAAATTATTCCATTGAAACCAGCTTGAGCCAGCTTCCGAATAACTAGCGGTACGGTGGTTTGCTTCTGGATTACCCCAGCAACAGCAAGCGTTGATGGCAAATGTGGGTTTGTCCTGGAATGTTCCATCTGGTAAAAGAATCTGGTAAACCTCATCTTCTGCCCAAACTTCCACCCATTCTCGGCTCATGTATTCGGCGTAAAACTGACTCCATCGACATGAAAACCAGCGCGATTCTGTTTCGCGGTCGTAACGCCACAGCTTAAACACCATGTTCCAGTGCGCGAGGAAGTCGAGCGCCACTCAGGGGGACTTTTTTTCCAAGTTCGCTCTCTGCAAAGTTGACTACGCCAAGCCAGCGTTCTTCTGAAGGGGTTAGCAATTTTCTGTTGTGTTCTGCCAGAAGATTCCCGGCATAGTCTTTAAATTGCTGTTCCATGTACGGGTTGAGTCTGCCACCGGTTAACTCAGCTAAAGTCTTCATTGCCAAGACAAGAGTATGCAATCGTTGTTCAACTGGGGGGAGGGTTGGTGTAGTGGGTTGCTGGGGAGCGATCGCTGGTACAGCTGAAACTAAATCTAAAATGATAGTGCGTACTTGAGCAGCAATCTCCGATTCGGTCAAAAGCATTGCAATTCGGAGTGTGCCTAATGCGGAGAAAACCCTGGCTTGGGATGTTCGGGATGGTAAACAGAGCGTCTGACGAGCATCCCGTAAGTCCTTGCCAGTAAGGGTTTTGGTTTCCCAATCTCGAAATTCAGCCCCATTAACTCGAAAGAGTTCTCTGACAGATGACTCCGTGGTTCCGAAATATTCTGCGATTTGTGCGGTAGTCGCCCAACCACTACCACCCCAAACTGCAAAGATAATTGCTTTAGCCTTTGCCAGAATTTCTAAAGCCTTGTCATCAGAAAAGTTTGTGATGGCTTCCGTTCTAAAAGATTTGGATTCGAGCAGTAGCGACTGATTTAAGAGTAATGTCATAGTTTGCTCCTAAAATAATTTTTCAGACTTGCACAAGTTTAAAAATGTGTTTTACTCTGCCGTGTCTAACCAAGGGCATCGCTTGGGGTCTGGGTGATGAGCATCGAAGAAAATAAATTCGTTCTCATCCCAATCAAGATGAAGACATAAGTGAATTTCATCGGAGTCAACCTTGTAGGCGCGTTTACCCTCCCAGCAGTTAGCACCTGTTTGCTGCCAATCGTGGCTGGTTGCATAAATATCGGCTCTTACTGCTTGTGATGCCGCCTTCTGTACTGCTGAAGCAGGAATCTTTTTCTCATTCTCGTCAACTGAAAACAAGTTGTATGCAGTCCGCATTTGTACAAGGCTGATAAAATACTTGGTAATTTCTCTTACTGATTGTTGAAATTTCAAGCGGTCGCTGTCCAACAGTATCAGTTGCTCCTTTGCTGCTGGATATGAAAACAAGCAATCGCGGATGGCAGTATTGTGATGGCCGACTCCAGAAATGCTTATGCTTCGCTGAAGTTCATGAAGATTGTCACGAATTTTGCGGAAGAGAAATAAAAAATCAGAGCTTTCTTGTACTATTTCGCAACCATTAGCAGCCCAAATTTTGGGAATTGCTTTGAAGCGACGGATAATTTCTGCGTCAAGGGTGTTGCTATCACCCCATTGGGCAAGTTCTAGGTAAACGCTTTTATCTCGCAGTAATGAGGGATAGGTGAATTGGTGGCGTTGAGTGCATTTCAAGCAGATGCAGTCTAGCAATAGTGAAGATAAGCCTTCTGTCGTGAACAAGTCAGGGTTATCTTGGAGGAGTAGCTGAAAAAACTGGTAGTGTAAACATAGCTATACCTCTTGTAGTGGTCTAGTTGAGGTGAGCGATCGCATAGCTTGCAGGCGGGCGGTCGCTTCAAATTATTATGCTTAGTTAAATAAACGCATTCATCAAGTCATTCTTGTTCTTCCTCGTCCTCATCCTCGTCAAATTCGACACCAAAGGTAACACCTAAAACAGCTTCTACTTTTCTGAGTGTTGCCAGAGGCAATGTTTTCATTTCTTCATTTTCAATGGCATACCAGTTTGGGGTACTCATTCCAGCCAAGGCTGCTAATTCTATAAGTGGGCGTTTATCAACCTTTCTTGCACGTCGAATTTTTTCTCCTAATCCAGGAACTTCCTTTTGAATACGCTTTTCAACCTTCATCAAACATGAACTCACTAAACCACCTCCTTTATTAAGCCTTGGTTTAGGATTTATTTCTACAAAGTAACACCTAGTGTTTACTAAGTCTGCTTTGTTTATATAAAGCAACACTTAATAAATACTAAGTCAAGTTTGACAAACGCTAAGTGCTACTTTATATTAGACATAAGGGCAAGGAGAGCGAACTGCCAGCACCCGTAACGCAAAAAGGGATCGCAAACTAATTCAACGAACATTGACGAACCAAAACTGAAGTGCCACCGGGAAAAGTAGCCGGAGCTAAAACCGGAATAGCCGGAAGTAAACTTCTAACGCTGGAGCCGCCGGGGAGATCCCGATGACCCTCCAAGTCTAAAAACTGGTTGTAAAAAAAAAACTTCAATCTTTGCAGAACAAAGGCGATTGTGAAATCCTCAATCGCCTTTTCAATTGTTACCACACGGCTGTACAAAGGACACGGTAACATCCCAATATCTTCTCTACAGCTTTGTGCTGTCTGGTGTTTTGACATTAGCTGATACGCTTTGCCTCTGAATTACTTTATGAGGCTGCGCCAATAAGAGAGTGAGCATTGTGCAAGCACAACG
>CAZZZY010000251.1:0-7955 GCA_964658545.1 uncultured Acetobacteraceae bacterium
GCTTTACACCAACGCGACTGGTATTAATCCAATAGCCAATGTCAGGGCGACTAGTAGACATCTCCAGAAAAGATTTAGATACCACATAATTATACGCAGACCTAACCCCCCTTCCCCCCTTCCCTACCAGGCAAGGGGGGTTTTAAAGCCTCTCTCCGCTTCGGGGAGAGGAATGGAAGTGGGGTCTTTTTCTTTTTCGGAGATGTCTAGTGATAATCTTGGGTGCTTCAATTATCTCTGCGATCGCCTCCGGGGGGCGGTTACGTCATCGCACTCTTGGCAAAGTATAAGCCCATCACATATACGCCTGATTGATCCCCAGATTTCTTTTCTCAGCACACCATCACCAGGAGAGATATCTTTGGCATAGCGTATAGCCAGCCACGGCATCTACTCGAAGTCGCAGATGCCATCAATAATATGGTGATACTTGGGATTGCCCTGAAATAGCCAGTAGGCCATTGTTTCGCAGATGTATTTGCTTAATTAGGTAAAAAGGGCGATCGCTTGTTCTCAAATGAAACGTCATCATTCCATATCAATATCTAAAGAGAAAGACTCTTCAATACTTCGTACCGAGTCACCTGTTTCAAATCTTTCCTTAACAAAAATTTCTTAATAAAGCAGCTTGTTTACGTAATACTACTAGTTACATTGTCCTTAAGCCTACATTAAAACAGAAAAGACCTTTGAGCATCTTACTTGCTTGCTCAGAAGTATTAATTCAGTAATTACTACTAATTTTACTAATTAATCGGCTACCAAATTTTCAATACCAATATGAGCCTGAAAGAACACCACAAGAAGTTAAATATAAGCAAAAACAATATCAAGAAAATCTGCAAGAATCTAGTTGGTGGTTGAAATATTCTGCTTGCAACTTGTGGACAGCAGCGTTTTTCATGACACTAACTGAGCATAATTTGCAGTTAATACCTACAACTGAAGCCTTAAATCGTTTAAAACGTGAGAAAGTAGAAAGAATCCCTAAATCAGAGGAGGATTACGAATTACGAATTGCGAATTATGAATTGAATAAAATTGTAGATGCAGCAAATAAGTTAGCTCAAGAAAAACACTTCTTTCATTGGTGTTTAGAATTTCCTGAAGTTTTTGACCGAGGAGGTTTTGATTGTGTTCTAGGAAATCCACCTTGGGAAAGAATTAAATTGCAAGAAAAGGAATTTTTTACTTCTTATAGTATGGAGATTGCTACTGCTGCAAATAAAGCAGAAAGGGAAAAGTTAATTAAGGAATTACCCAAGAAAAATCCTGAGTTAGCACAAGCCTTTGAAGACGCTAAACATGATACTGAAGCTCACAGTAAGTTTATTCGGGAGTCAGGGAGATTTCCGCTAACTGCTGTAGGGGATATAAATACTTATGCTGTATTTGCTGAGACCATAAGAAGATTGATTTCACCTACAGGAAGAGTTGGGGTCATTGTTCCCACAGGAATTGCAACGGATGATACTTGTAAAAAGTTTTTTGGAGATTTGATTAAATCTCAGTCTCTAGCAAGTTTAACAGGTTTTGAAAATGAAGCTTTTATTTTTCCTGATGTACATCATGCTTTTAAATTTTGCACATTAGCTGTTACTGGTAATGAATTGAAGGTTAGCCAAGCTGAATTTGCATTTTTATGCCGATATTTTCCTGATGCTAATAATCCACAACGTCATTTTAATTTAACTGCTGAAGAACTCCAATTAATTAATCCTAATACACTTACTTGCCCGATTTTTCGCACCAGTTATGATGCAGAATTAACTAAGAAAATTTATCAGAATATACCTGTTTTAGAAAATGAGATAGCTGAAAGTAATCCTTGGGGTGCTTCATTCATGACAATGTTTCATATGTCAAATGATAGCCATTTATTTAAATATGAAGCTGGTAATAATTTAGTTCCCTTGTATGAAGCAAAAATGTTTCATCAATTTGATCACCGTTATTCTACTTATGAAAATGCAACACAAGCGAACTTGAATGCAGGTATTTTACCTCAAATACCAGATGAAATAAAGCAAGAACCAAGTTTAACTATTCAACCTCGTTACTGGGTAAGTCAGATTGAGGTAGAAAATCGATTAGCAGAAAAGTGGAATAAAGATTGGCTTTTGGGTTTCAGAGCTATTACTAATTCTACAAGCGAACGAACTTCTATTTTTAGCTTATTACCTAAAGTTGCTGTAGGAAATAGCGCACCATTGATAATTATAAAAGTAGATAAACCTAATTTAGTTTCTTGTTTGGTCGCTAACTTAAGTAGTATGATTTTTGATTTTATAACTCGTCAAAAAGTAGGTGGAACCAACTTTAACTTTTTTATAATCAAACAACTTCCTGTCCTTTCTCCCAAAGCATACACAGAAGAAGACATCAAATTTATTAGCGATCGCGTACTTGAATTAGTCTACACCGCCTGGGATATGCAACCTTTCGCCAAAGATATGGGATACGACGGCGAACCCTTCATTTGGAATCCCAACAGACGCGCATTATTAAGAGCAGAATTAGACGCATATTACGCCAAACTCTACGGACTCACCCGTGATGAACTGCGATATATTCTAGACCCTGCTGATGTCTACGGCGCAGACTTTCCCAGCGAAACATTCCGCGTTTTGAAAAATAACGAAATTAAGCAGTTTGGTGAATACCGCACACAGAGGTTAGTTATAGAAGCTTGGGACGATATGTTTGGTTCGTAGCAAAACCAAATAGATAAATATTCGTAATTATTAATTTTAATAAAAAAGATGGCTATAACTGTAAAATTAAATGAATTAATCCAGCAACCAGAGAATGCTATTTTATCTATCAGCACTCTATTAGGCCAAAAATTAGCATTATTAGATTGCTCAGGTGTGGTTGCCGTTACTCCAGAGCAATTAACCCTTTTATTTACAGCTATCCCTGAAACTTGGCAGTCAACCGAAATTAAAGAAGTTTTCGATTTATCCACAATTACCCCAACCTTTAACCACCAACTTCAAGACTGGATTAATCAACGCTTAGGATACATCCAACCCCAAACCTCCATTACCGACTACGAGTTAACAACTACAAATGAGCTTGATATTTTTAATTTCCGCAACGAGGTAATAGGCGACTACCGCCGCTATATAGAAAGCTTCCTCAAAATCCGCGATCGCAAAGTCAAAGAATTTGTAGACGCAGAATTAGACAAGGGGCAACTCTGGACTGACCCCCTAGTACAACTCAATCCTAGCTATAAAAAGGGTGCAACAGTCAAAGAATTAGTACAACAGCGAACCCTTCATCCAGACTGCGAAAAATATTTCTACAAAAAAGACGGCACACCCTTTACTTTCCATTACCACCAAAAGCAAGCATTTGAAACTGCACAACGCCAAGAACCCTACGTTGTTACTACAGGCACAGGTTCCGGTAAAAGCATGACTTACGTTGTGCCGATCTTCGATGATTTACTGCGTCATCCCGAAATCTCAGGAGTCAGGGCAATATTGGTTTATCCCATGAATGCTTTAATTAACTCCCAAAAAGAAGAACTCGACAAATTTTTACGCCAAGTTCCGAATACTCATATTCGTGTTGAAAAATACACTGGGCAAGAAAGTTTAACCAGGAAAACCGAAATTCAAAACAACCCACCCCATATTTTACTCACCAATTACGTAATGCTAGAGTTAATGCTCTCACGCACTCACGAGAATAAATTGGTTGAGTCTCCCAATTTAAAATTCCTGATACTGGATGAATTACATACCTATCGCGGACGACAAGGTGCAGACGTTGCCATATTGATCCGCAAACTCCGTCAGCGTAGCAAAAGTAATGACGAATTACTCTGCATTGGCACAAGTGCTACCATGTCAACGGTCGGTTCCCGCGAACAACGCCGTCAAGTTGTGGCAGATGTCGCTAGTAAGTTATTTGGCGTGGAAATTAAACCCAGTAATGTCATTGATGAAACCCTAGAACGTTCTATCCAACGTATTGAACCTACTATTGAACAACTGTGCCAAGGAATCTCGGCAGGTTTACCAACCGAATTAGAACAAACACTAACACAATTCCGAAACCATTCCCTGAGCTACTGGATCGAGATGAACTTTGGTTTAGAAGAAAGAGAAGGGCATCTCGTTCGCCGTCAACCCATCAGCTTAGAAACAGGTGCAACCAAACTTGCCGAACAAACCCAGCTTTTAGAGGAAACTTGTTTAACAGTCCTCAAACAGATGTTCCTTTGGGGAAGCAAGATTAATGGACTTGCTTTTCGCCTACATCAGTTCATTTCCCAAGGGGGAAGCGTTTACGCCACTATTGAAAATCGAGACAAACGCCATTTAACCCTTGAAGGTCAATATACAACCACAGGCGATCGCCTGCTTTATCCCCTCGTCTTTTGCCGGGAATGCGGACAGGATTATTATGTCGTGCGCTACGATGCCGATAAGCACATCATATTACCCCAATTGCCCACTGCATTAGATATTAGTCCTGACGATGCAGATATTACCGAAGGTTATCTTACCCTTGATGAACCAGAACTTTGGGATACAAGCGATGAAGATAGACTTCCTGACTCTTGGTTTAGTGAAACCAAAAAGAAAGGACGGGTTGCCAAAAAAGACTTTGTAAGGTTTATTCCCCAGCAATTCCAAATTCTACCCAATGGTAAAGTTACATCCTCCCTGTTGCAAGGAACCACTTGTTGGTTTATTCCTAAGCCTTTTCTAACCTGTCTCAACTGCGGCGTACTTCATGACAAGAAACGCAACGAATTTGCCAAACTCTCTCGCCTCAGCAGTGAAGGACGCAGTACCGCTACCACTCTACTTTGTCTTTCTACTACCAGCCGCCTCAAGCAAGTCTTTACAGGGGAGAAAGCTAAAGCTGCCAAAATCCTCAGTTTTACCGATAACCGTCAAGATGCTTCATTACAAGCGGGACATTTCAATGATTTTGTCCAAACCAGCTTCTTACGGGCTGCACTTTTAGGCGCAATTCAAGCCAAAGGACAACTCACCCACAGCGAATTAGCTAGTGTAGTCGTCCAATACATGGGAATTACTCAAAACGACTATGCCAAGCAACCAGCAGAATTTAGTGGCGGTAAGCGTCGCAATGAGGAAGCCTTTCGCAAACTGATTGAATATCGTCTTTACGAAGATTTGCGTCGCGGATGGCGCATCGTCCAACCCAACCTCGAACAGTGCGGACTGTTAGTAATTGAGTATAATGGGCTACAAGAAGACTGTGCTGACAACAACCTTTGGCAAAAACACCGCCATCCTCTTTTACTACAAGCCACTCCGCAAGAACGTTTCGTAATTACGCAAGCATTCCTCAACCATTTGCGACGAGAATTGGCAATTGATGCCAAACTTTTACAACCAGACCAAAAAGATTCACTCAAAAGCGAAGTCATTCAAGCTCTTAAAGAACCTTGGGTATTCGATGAAAATGAGTACTTATACTTGGCAACTTGGGCAACTATTAGCACTGGTGGTAATGAAAAAGCGAAAGTTAAACTTACTACCAGAAGTAAAATTGGACGATTTTTGCGTTCGCCAAACACTTGGTCACTCCGCAGCCAACTTTTAACAGATGTAGAGTTTAACAGCTTAATCACTACTCTAATTGATGCTTTGTGTGATGCTGGCTACCTAGTGCAAGAAAAATCTGAGGTACAGCTACGCATAGACTCACTACTATGGAAAGCAACCAACCTCAAGGAAATCCCTACCGATCCCTTAACATCCCGCCGCTTGCAGGGTAACGATAAACCTAATATTTCAGTTAACCAATTTTTCCAGGGTTTCTACCAAACCAATGCCTTGCAAATCCAAACAATGGAAGGGCGAGAACATACCGGACAGGTAAG
Source organism: uncultured Acetobacteraceae bacterium (assembly GCA_964658545.1). Taxonomy (GTDB): domain Bacteria; phylum Cyanobacteriota; class Cyanobacteriia; order Cyanobacteriales; family Nostocaceae; genus Nostoc. The sequence continues at coordinate 5,876 of CAZZZY010000251.1, forward strand.
CAACAAAGACCGTCAAGAACGGGAAGAAAAATTCCGTCAAGGACAATTAGCTGCATTGTTTTGTTCTCCGACAATGGAATTAGGCATCGACATTTCCGACCTTAGCGTTGTCCATCTCCGAAACGTTCCCCCCAGCCCCGCCAATTACGCCCAACGTAGTGGTCGTGCTGGTAGAAGTGGACAGCAAGCTTTAGTCATTACTTATGCTTCGATTGGTAGCGGTCACGATCAATACTTTTTCAAGCGCCAAAATCAAATGGTTGCTGGGGTAGTTGCTCCACCAAAACTAGAATTAGCCAACCAGGATTTAATTAAATCTCATGTTTACTCGATTTGGCTAGCACATACTGGGGTTTACTTGGAAGATTCCATGAATAAAATCTTGGATTTGGAATTAGAAAACTATCCCCTCAAAGACAGCATTCGCCAACAACTTACCCTGAGCCAAGCCAAATTAACCCAATGTCTGCAAGCCGCCCAATCTATCTTTTCAGACTTTTTCTGCCAAGAGGATCTGCAAAAAGCTTCTTGGTATTCTGTAAATTGGTTACAGAATACCATTGAAAATGCTTTGAATGCTTTTGACCGTGCCTGTAAGCGTTGGCGAGATTTATATATAGAGTCAGTTAAACAGTTAGAATCTGCCCGTCGCACCATTGACCGTTTTGCTAGAGGTGATGTCACCCAAGAGGAACGCAAAAATGCCGAATCACAGTCACGAGAAGCACAACGACAAATTGATTTACTCGTAGGACACAGCCAAGGCAAGAGTAATTCCCAGTTTGAATTTTATCCTTATCGTTACTTTGCTGCCGAAGGGTTTTTACCAGGGTTTAACTTCCCCCGCTTGCCAGTCCGAGCATTTATTCCGGCTGGTGAAGGTGGTGAATTTATTTCTCGCCCCCGCTCAATGGCATTACGGGAATTTGCTCCCAATAATATCCTTTACTACGAAGGTAGTAAATTCATGGTGGCCAAAACAAAAGTTCCCGTTGGTGGCATTGAAGGCGAGTATAAACGGGTGAGTGTCTGCGCTAACTGCGGGTATTACCACGACGGCGATTTTCGTGACACTTGTGAAAACTGCGGTGCAGAAATTAAACCTGATGCTCATGGCAATGTAGCCAAATTGACTCGTGTACTGCCAATGGAAACTGCGATCGCTCGTCGTCGAGAACGCATTACCTGCGACGAAGAAGAACGGCTGAAGTACGGCTACAACATCACTACTCATTTCCGCTACGCTAGCCAAAAGCGGGAATCAGCTATTGTTCAAGCTGCTGACGGTACGCCACTGTTCAAGTTAACCTATGGAGCTACAGCTACCATTTGGCGAATTAATCGGGGGCTGAAGAAGAATAGAGAAGAGCGAGGATTTAAGCTCAATCCAACAACAGGTGTATGGGGCGACCATAGAAATCCACAGGCTCAACAGACACCCGATAGCTTGCATACCGAAGTGAATTTAATGGTTGATGATACTTGCAATATCTTGATTGTTGAGCCATTAAATGTTCCTGTTGAGGATAGAGAAGCTTTTATTGCCACCTTGCAATACACCTTAGAAACTGCAATTCAAGCCGTCTACAAATTAGAAGCCGATGAACTCGACTCTGAAAGACTAGGCGAAGGCAAGTATTTACTGTTCTGGGAAGCTGCTGAAGGTGGTGCAGGTGTACTCTCTCAGCTATTAGAAAAACCAGAGGCATTTAGAAAAATTGCTGATGCAGCTTTCGATATTTGTCATTTTACACAAGCTAAAGACAGTTGTATTCAAGCTTGCTATGAATGCTTGCTCTCTTACCGCAATCAATTTGACCATGCACTGATAAATCGTCACCTAATCAAACCTTGGCTTGACCTATTACTGGAGAGTAGCGTTATTACTCAACTCAAAGGGCTTTCTCGCGATCAGCAATATCAAAAATTGCTGGAACAGACAGACCCTAACTCTGATTTTGAGCGTGTGGTTTTGCAAGAAATTTATCAACGGGGGTATAAATTACCCGATGCTGCTCAGAAATTTATTCCAGAGGCAAACTGTAAACCAGATTTTGTTTATGAGGAGGAGGCGATCGCT
>CAZZZY010000252.1:0-7942 GCA_964658545.1 uncultured Acetobacteraceae bacterium
GAATTCAGAAGCCAGAAGTCAAACACACTTTATTACTGGTTTTGAAACTTAGCTTGTGTACTTCACTTCTCTTAAAATCTGCTGTATTTGATTAGGGATGGGTTCAGCAAGCACAGAATCCGATGTCTACGACGGGCTACGCCTACACACTTCCTGTATCCGAGTATTTTTTAATGCAGTAGATAATTGGAGTCATAAAACTTTTGGAGATCAGCTTTCTTCTCTTCCCATCTATAATTCCACCATTCGCTAAACAAAACTCGTCTACGGTCTTCTTCAAAGCGTTTTGCTTCTTCAGGGTTTTCAGAATAACGTTTGCTAACTAATTTATAAATTTCTTCCGAGGTAGTTAAGATTGTATTTATAGAAGCCTCGCATCTCTTTTTTAATATAAATACACGTTCAGTATTAATATAATTAAATATTTTTTCTTTTATTTCTGGAATTCCAGTACCTTTCTTATTTAAAGTTTCGTCATCGATAATTCCAGTTAATCTTTTTAACTGGGCTTGTATATTACTTGTATCACCAAGATATTGTCATATTTGCAAGAGTTGAATGGCAGAGGATGAAAACTAGCTCTAGTTCTGCTGCTGCATATATTCCACCACCCGGAATCATTGAGGTTGTTAGCAACAACTGGAAGGACGACTATCTGACAAAACTTGCTGAATATGAGGATTTGGGCGTTTTCGAGTACATGATTGTGGACTACGCCGCTTTTGGTGGTATTCGGTTCATTGGCTCTCCCAAGCAGCCAACCATTACAATCTACCAACTTGAAGATGGAGAGTATCTACCCCCAAAGGTGTTTCGAGGGCAGGATCGAATTGATTTTAGATTGTTTCCGAACATTCCCTTAACGGCTGAACAGATTTTTGCAATGAGTCGCTGATTAGCATTTCTGTCTCAGATGATGTTTGAAAAGTATTTGTATTACAGCGATTTTCAGGTAAATAAACCACAAACAGACCTCACTTCCATTCCTCTCTCCTAAAAGGAGAGAGGCTTTGATTTTCTCCCCTTCCCTTGTAGGGAAGGGGCTGGGGGTTAGGTCTCATAATTGTGGTCTAAATACATGAAAACTGCTGTAATATCAAAACCTCAACAACCTAACCCCCTACCCCCTTTAACGAGGGAATGCAGGGTGGTTTCATACATCCAGAGAAAAACTACAACTGGGTTTCAAAGCCTCTCCCCAAGCGGGGAGAGGAATGGAAGAGAGGTAAAAAGCTATGGATATATTTTTATTTTTTCGTATAAAATTACCCTGCTTTATCTACGAGGGAATGGGGGTTGCAAAAGGTCAAAAACCAGTCTAAAAATCCTTAACTGAACCGGATTGCAAACGCACTGGCTCATTTTGTTTTTTGAGATTTCAACTGGCTAAGAAGCCGATCTCTTCGATGAGCCATTTCTGGTCTAGTTAATATTCCCTGGGTGGGACTCAAAAATAATGCTAATAAAAATAGTACGGAAACAACTAAAACTATAGCCGCACCTGACGGGACATTCAAATAGTAGCTAATATACATTCCAGTTACACTACTAATTACACCAATAACTGCACCTAATTGCATCATTTGATGTAACTCTTTCACTAATAAATAAGCGGTAATTCCTGGGCCAATCAGCAGCGAAACAACTAAAACAACACCCACCGTTTGCATACTGGCAATAATCGTTAGAGTAATAGCACCAGTTAATCCAAAGTGAATTAAATTAATCGGTAAACCACTCGCTTGAGCGCCAAGTGGATCAAATGTATAAAATAGCAGTTCTTTGTAAAATATTTTAACTAAAAGTAAGACAACAACCGTGATAATTATAGTTCGTTTTACATCATCTGTAGTTACACCTAAAATATCACCAAATAAAAAATCATGCAAATCTAATTTGCTTTTCAAGAGGGTAATCAGCATGATCCCCAATCCTAAAAAACCCGAAAAAACTAATGCCATCGCTGCATCAACTTTAATGCGGGATTGAGATTGAATCCAAGCGATTACAAAAGTGCTGAGAGTTCCAGATATAAATGCACCTAAGAAAATATTAATACCTAAGAAAAAAGCTATAGCTAGTCCTGGTAAAACTGCATGAGCAATCACATCTCCTAATAATCCCATGCGTTGAACGATCAGGTAAGTACCCACAACAGCGCAAAGAATACCCAATAAAATTGCTGTGGTAATAGCTCCGCGCATGAACTCAAAACTTAGTGGTTCAATTAGCCAATTCAACATTAAACTACTTCTCTATTCAATATAAATATACTATCTCCATAAGCACGTTGCATATTATCTGCTGTCATTACTTCTTTCAGAGAGCCATTAGCAATTATTTGCTTATTCAACAATAGTAGCTGGTCGCATTTTGTCAAAGCTGTTCCCAAATCATGAGTAATTACCAGCAAAATTTTACCTTGAGATTTCAGTTCTTCAAACACATCAAACATGATAGCTTCGGTCTTTTTATCAACTCCGACAAATGGCTCATCGAAAAATAATAATTCAGCTTGTTGTGCTAAAGCTCTTGCTAAAAATACTCGCTGCTGCTGTCCACCTGATAATTCTCCAATCTGACGCGATCGCAACTCTAACATCCCCACTCTCGCCAAAGCATCTTTAACTATTTCTTGAGATGAGCGTGAAGGTGTGCGAAACCAGCCTGTATGTACAGTCCGCGCCATCATCACCACATTCCAAACAGTTATGGGATAATCCCAGTCAATCTGCGATCGCTGTGGTACATACGCAACAGAACTTAATTGTTGTTTCAAAGCGCGATCGCGAAACTTCACAACTCCACTTGTAGTCGGTACTAAACCCAAAATCGCCTTCACCATCGTGCTTTTACCAGCACCATTCGGGCCAATCACACCCACAATTTGTCCCGGAAAGGAGCGAAAACTCACATCATCAACCGCCGTCACTCCTCGGTAATTTACAGCTAAATGCTTAACCTCTAACATAAATTTACAATTTATATGATAATGATAATCACTATAACTCAAGCAATCAAATTTATGATACCTCACAAACTAGGATTGAAATCTCTAGTAGCTCTTGCGTTAACATACGGGGTACTTGGCTGTAGTCCAACATCAGAAACCAGCCAATCAACTCCCGCACCTGCTAATAATGTGGCGACTCCCCAAACAGGTACTTCACCTATTGCAGAAGTTAGTGCTAAAGGCCCGTTAGTAGTCGCCACCAATACTGTTGCTTGTGGCTTAACTAAAGAAATCGCAGGCGATACCATTGACCTTAAGTGCTTAATCGATCCCGGTTCAGATCCGCACGTATACCAACCCAAGCCGGAGGATAGCAAAGCAATTGAACAGGCGAAGTTAATTATCTACGGCGGTTACAATTTTGAACCTGGTTTAATCAAATTAATTAAAGCTACTTCAAATTCGGCTCCCAAGGTGGCTGTAGATGAAGTTGCAGTCCCCAAACCTCAGCAGTTTGAGGATGATGGTAAAACTGTTACCGATCCTCATGTATTCCACAATGCTGAGAATGGGATAGCTATAGCTCAAACGATTTCTCAAGAGTTGGCAAAGGTAGCCCCAAATAATGCTGCAATTTACACTACTAACACGCAAAAACTAACCAATGAAATCAGTCAGATAGACACCTGGATTAAATCAGAAATAGCCACGATTCCACCTAAGCAACGCAAATTAGTCACCACCCATGATGCTTTTGGTTACTATTCCAAAGCTTATGGAATTCCTATTGAAGGGGCGCTAGGGGGTATTAGTACAGAAGAAGCGCCTACACCTGCGCGAGTAGGTTCATTATCGAAGGATATTGAAAAACAGGGTGTACCGACGATTTTTGCAGAAACGACAATTAACCCTAAACTAATTCAGGCGGTAGCAAAAGAGGCAAAAGTTAAGGTTTCAGACCGAGAATTGTTTGCTGATGGTTTGGGAGAAAAGGGAACAGAGGGCGAAACTTACCAGGGAATGCTGATTGCCAATACGCACACGATTGTAGAAGGTTTAGGGGGTAAATATACGGAGTTTAAGCCCAAATAAGACCTTGATTTTTCTCGCAGTTGATATTTTCAGTTTGAAAAGTTCTACAATCCCAAATGTAGGATACTTTTACCGTTTTCCACCGAATACGGTAAAAATAAAATCCCTAAGACCTGCTATTAGTAAAGGTTTTAGAGATTTTCACGGGACTGGTGCGGCTCGAACGCACGACCTGACGCTTAGGAGGCGTCCGCTCTATCCAACTGAGCTACAACCCCAACTACGAAGCATATATAATTGTAGCAGTAGTTTTAGCGAGACTGCCAAAAATTATCCCAAGGGCCGCCGCCTACTTCTAAACCACAAAGCAAACTTTCTGCTTTTAAGATTATCTGAGATTTTCTCCCATTTAATTCTCGTAACTCTAAATTTAACTTTCCTTGCATGGTGTCTCGGCAACAGTATCTTAAACCTTCTGCTGTAGGCGCACGCAGAGGTGTACCAGGTAAATCTGTGGTTCCTGTCAATTCAATTTCATAATTAGAGTTAGTAGCTTTCATTTGCCATCTACCCCAAGGCTGAATTTCCCAGTCTACTTGTGAATTCCAGGGAACAAATTCATAAAACTTGCCTTGATAGTGCAACCCAATCATTGCTACAGATTCCATCCACCACAACACACCGCGCCGTCCCCCGCCAGCAGTTAATGCTAAGTCGGGTTCGCCCTCGAAGCAATTACAATTAATCCAAAACCATTTTTGGGGAAAAGCACCACCCCAATTTTTCTCGCCGTAGGCTGGGGCGTTGGTGAATTCGTAGATTTTGCCATTCCAGTCAATCTTCCCACTGGCTAAACCGTGAGCCATTAAAATTTGCCATCCGGGTTCAAAAATCTGCGAGAATGAGAGCCAGCCTGCGGTTGATTGCTGAATGCTATTTTTATTGCCCCAACCGTATACTGGTTGAATTTCATACTCCCAACGGCAATAATTATTGGTAGCGTAGTCACGAATAATTCCCTGATTCAAGGTGGCTGTGGCTTGATATCCTTCTTGAACATGATGCTCAAACTCTGCTGGGAGAAGGTACAGAGGAGCAATTTGCAAATCTGTTTTACCCCAATGACTTAAACCCAGGACATCCCGACTACCCCAAAATTTCTTCACATCAGGAAAAGTCCGGCATAAATACTCATCATCTGGGCCGAGGACTTGGGCTGCACCGCCACTGTAAGGTTTACCGCCAATGGGGTCTTCAATAGAGTACATAAAGGCGAAGGTTTGCCCAATTTCTGGCAAAGTAACGCGGTAATACCAACCCTCAAAAAAGCGGCGATTACTACCATCCCAGTGATAACCAGAATGGGGTGTTTGGGTTGATTGAAAGAGATTTAGGGGAATAGTTAACATAGATTTATATAGTTGCCGATTTTTTCAGTATGCGCGAGCGCTTCGATATCAATGATGCTTATGAAATTCTTGGGCTGGAACCCGGTGCATCTCAAGCACAGGTGAAGCGAACTTACCGTAAACTGGTGAAAATTTGGCATCCCGATCGCTTTGTCGATCAAAAGCAAAAACAGGAAGCTGAGGAAAAAATCAAATCAATTAACGCAGCTTACAATAAACTCAAATCTGAAAGTCCATCTGAGCCTCCCATTTCTGAAAAGCCATCTTCATCTTCGCCTAAAAACCCCACAAAAATATCTGTCAATCGATGGGATGCAGAAGCTTTCTATAGTTTAGGAGTAGAAAATGCCACAGAAGGAAGATATGAAGATGCGATCGCAGATTTTACCCATGCAATTCGTCTCAATCCTCTTTATGTTGAGGCATATAAATATCGTGGGCTAGTTTGCTCCCAATTGGGATACGAATATAGAGCCGCTTCCGATTTAAATAAAGCTGCACAAATAGAACAAGAGTTAAGAAATCCGGGCGCTGAACGGAGAGTGCGATCGCCTAGACCTATATCAAAGCCTAGATCACTGGTAAAAAGGTTTTGTGAGGGGATAAAAAGTTTACTGCGACTAAATCGGCGTTGGAGATAAGAAGGGGAATACATATCCTTTGTAGAAGCACAGCCTTGGCGAATTGATAGGGGGTCTACCCATCAGCCCCAATCCATCTTAATTTATTTAATTTCAGTGCGTTTCAACGCACTTTAGCTATTAGCCCGCAATTTATTGCAGGGCGGGAAAACAACGCTCTCACCAAGGTTTTAAGGGTGACAGTTTGCGAGGTGCTAAAAATATAGCGCTTCTCAATTGTATGGAATACAGACCTAACAAAAACAGCCCAACCCTTGTAGCGTTGGGGAGTAAGATTCAATTTTTTGTCAAAAGTGAGGAGTTATGAATTTTTACTCATAATTCCTCACTTCTAACTCATCACTTTTGACTAAGGTTGATACCCCACCTTTTGTGGGTGGTCTTTTAACTCAGCACTCAACACTCTTCATTATTCTGCGGCGGTAGAAGTTAAGGACATTGTTTCCCACAACACCATGTGAGGTGTTGTTAGTACAGGCTGGTGTAGAGCAATCAACTGGGCTAGGGTGTTCTTTAATTGGGTACGGGGTACAATATCATCAACAAAACCATGCAGGAGCAAATCTTCAGCAGTCTGAAAATTTTCGGGTAGTTTTTCCCGTAGGGTTTGCTCAATCACTCGCCGACCGGCAAAACCAATGGTTGCTTTGGGTTCTGCCAAAATGATATCGCCCAACATTGCAAAACTAGCAGTAACGCCGCCCGTTGTGGGATTGGTCAAAACGGGAATATATAATAGTCGTGCATCTTTATGACGCTGTAGGGCTGCGGAAATTTTCGCCATCTGCATCAGGGAGAGCATTCCTTCTTGCATTCTCGCACCGCCGGAGGTGCAGACGATAACTACAGGATATCGGCGTTGAGTGGCTTGCTCAATCATCCGGGTGAGTTTTTCTCCCACGACTGAACCCATGCTACCACCCATAAAACGGAAGTCCATAACCCCAAGGGCAATGGGCAAACCATTGATTTGACCTAAACCAGTGTTAACTGCGTCTATTAAGCCGATTTTCTCTTGTGTTTCTCGCAGGCGATCGCTGTAGAGTTTGCGATCGCGAAATTCTAGCGGATCGGTTGGACGCAAATGCTCGTCTAGAGGCTTCCAGGTATTGTTATCTATCAATTGACGGATGCGCTCATCGCTATCTACCCGATTATGATGACCACATTCGATACAAACCATCTGATTAGCTTTCAGGTCTTTTGTATATGCCAACACGCCACATTTAGAACATTTATGCCATAAACCATCAGCAATTTCACGTTCTTGGCGTTCGAGGCTGGTAGATCCTGATTTCCGTCGATTTGCAAACCAATCAAATAGAGACTTTAAACCACGTGATTCTTCGTTGTTAGCCATTTTTTATTTTATTTTAAGTGGGTATGAGGTCGAAAACATATCAAACCGTATTGGGTTGTCCTTAGTCATGAGTTATTTGTTTTTACTAATGACCCTTCGGGTTCGCCAGTTACTCATGGGGGAAACCCCCAAGATCGTACTGGCTCACTAATTGCTACATCGTCAAACTACGCTTTTAAGCAATTCAGACTTTAATTTTCATCTTAGGTTGCCAGCTTAACGAAAATACTTATGCCAATACAAGTCTCTTGTTCTTTTTTTCAGCAGACTTAATTATATGGACGTACTGACAAAGCCCTGAGAATACCAACCTCCAAATAAGATGCTCTCCCTCTCCCACTCCAATCAATGATTCGCATTGCTAGTGTTCTGAACAAGCAACATCTGCTGTACTAGTTGTGCTTGCCAACGGTTAATCGTCGTTAAGAGGGTAATACAAGTCACAAGCAGAATATTATCAAAATATGAAGGGCAGATGGGGTAATGTTGGTTACAGTCACAAATTATAAATATTTCTTATGCTTGGGCATTGGGAATTGGGAATTGG
>CAZZZY010000253.1:0-7926 GCA_964658545.1 uncultured Acetobacteraceae bacterium
AGATATTACCTTAGATGTACGGTCTTGCCCTGATTCTGTTTGCCGAACTCGGCAGAATCATCTCTGACAAGCGTAACTTTCCGAGAGTCCCCCGGTAGCTTTTTTACGTCTTTAGTGACGAATTTTAAATTAGCTCTACGCAAACATTTCTTCAACAAGTCGGGGATCTGTCCAGCAACTTTTGCTTAAGTTAAGCTGCTTCAGCAAGATCAAAAATTTTTTATATGCTAATGCACCAAATTTTCTTGTTTAAGTTGTTCTTTCGCTAAAGCCAATGCTTGATGAGCATTTTTAAACTTTGTTGCATCTGTAAATTGCTCACCAAAACACTTTAAATAAGCTTCCAGATACCGAATACGTAAGCGTGGATCAGCCGGATTCACAAGAAAGGGGAGGTCAGCTTCAACCATAAATCGGATAGCCAACAAGGGAATAGGGCTACGAAGTGGACGAAAGTTTGGGTTGTGTAGACCAGGACTTTCATTACGTTTATGAAATTCTCCGATCATTAGTCCTGACTCAACAAACAAAGGTTTAAGTTTTTGTTGAACACTATCTATTGATTGAGAAACGTCTTCTATATGGACATCAGGAAATATAAGCAGAAAAGCTTTATTTATTGCTAATTCCTGCTCTTTAACTTCCATATCAAGAAAGATATCTCGGTAGCGTCCAATAATCTCTTCTATTTGTTTTGGATACAAATCTTTTGTCCGAATCACTGCCAGACAAATACTGTTTGACTTTAGAGATTGAGGTATAAAAGGGCAAACTGGGCCGGGTCTTCCTAAGTTAGGGTGAGGTCTTCCTAAAAAATTTTTCATCCACTGAATAATTTCGATTAAGCAAGGAAGGTCTTCATGTTGTTGATCGAGTTGTTCGATGTCACTAGTTGTATAGAGTTGCATAAAGTTGAGTTAAGATATAATAATTGTTTAATTCTTAATCCCAAAGTAGTTTACAATACATAGACATAATGTATTGAAACTAATTATTTAAGTACATAAAACAAGCCTGATTTTTTATATACTTGCCGTTTGTTTTTGTGAACTTAATAGTGATTCACCTCAATAGACACACAAACATATTTTGAAGCGGCTTGCTTTCATTGATCTTGGATTTAGTGTGTCATGTCATCAACAGCATACTTACGTATTATCATCATTCTGCATTTGCTCTTAGTTTTTACACTCCTTAGAGGTTGTTTGAAAAGTCTAAATTGTTACTTTACCCACCTCCCTGGGTTAGAAAACCTTGATTTTTCATTTTTTCCACGCAGGTGGACAATGCCAGTGTAGTAGCGAATTATATTCGCCAAAACTTTTCAAACATCCTCTTAGCTTCTTCTGTTTTTCACAAAATCCATTTACATTTACACTCTGAAGTTTATGTCTAAATAATTATTTTTTTTGTAAAACTTTAGTATAGATTTAACACCAGCCATAAAATTAATATAAAGATAATATACTGACTCTGATTAAGAGATTCCCAACTCCGTCTAATTGTATAAGATATAGCAGTCCTCAATCATTCGTGAGAAATAAAATCGCTGAAAGGCTTTAAAATACGTACTTCAAATCTCCGTATTGTTTCACGCTTCAATTAGGATTGCTATATATATTACTGAATTACTACTAGGACGTGTTTTCAAAGTTTTATATCCCTCTAAAGGGGGATACAGAGTATCTTAAAATCTGCTTTTTTAAGGGGAATTTAGGGGAATCTATAGGACTAGTACAGTATGGCGGAAATAAACCCACTATTATAACCTTGAAAAGCCATCATTTGAAGCCTTTTAAAATGGTAGGCGAATTTATTCATCGCTGTACTAGTATTTGATTTTTGAAATACACGTAGGGTGTGTTAGCGATAGCGTAACGCACGACAAGCTTGGAATGGTGCGTTACGCTCTGCTAACACACCCTACAAAACTACTGAGATTTTTTCAGAAATCAAATATGATTCCTATAATAATTTCTTTATTACTAATGCTTCAATCACTGAATCATCCGAAAACCCAGTATAAGCTTGTAAAATTCATGCTAATGTTCAGTTGTACTGGTGGAACTGGACAGTGACCACTGTGCTTGTTTAATTGGAAGTCCTTTATTTCTTAACAAATTCTTTCACCACTGCCATAGCATCAGGAGGAATCTGCCTAATTAGGTGAAATGAAAATGCCCCAGTCGAAGCAAAGTGGGCATAATCTGATGTCAGAAAAATAGCGTAATTTTTAGCTTCTGGAGTCATCTGTGCAGCAAAGGCCAAAGTTATAGCTTTAACGTACTTGCGAACATCTGCTGCTTGTTCACCCACAACTTCACCGCCACTGATTGGTGTATTTGGTTGTCCTATCTGATCTAAGGTAGTACCGGGGTCTTTAACACTCAGATGAGTACCCCCAACAATACCAACTAACCATTTGGGGGATGGGATTTTGTCAAATCCCACAATCTGTTCAGTTAAAGCTGGGGTGGTTTTATCTGCGGAACTTGCTAACACTAGGGTAGGAACTTGCACCTTAGTTAACCCAGTTTCGCCAAACATCAGAGAAGTTGTAGGATCGAGAGCGATCGCCTGTTTTATTCTGGTATCCCGCAGTTGATAGCTATTTTCTGGTAGTCCTTGAGCAATGCACTGTAAAATTTCTCCCTCACTGAAGCTAACTAAATTATTTTTACAGCGTTGTTTGAGTCGTTCCAGCTGTAACTCTGCTCCCGCAACTTCTAAAGCTGTACCACCACCAAAAGAATGGCCAATGATCATGGCGTTCGTGGTTGCAAGTTTCCCTTGTAGCGGATGATTAGGTGTTTGGTTGAGCTTTTCTAATTCGTCGAGGACAAAACTAATATCTTGGGGGCGATCCAAAAACTCCTGAGACTTCATCAGATCGGCCTTGCCTTGTAATGCTAAGTTAGTATTTGTCTGGTCACTACCAGGATGTTCTAAAGCTGCTACTACATAACCATGAGATGCTAAATGTTCTGCCAGGTAACGCAAGTCGGTGCGGACTGACGAGAAGCCGTGAGAAAGGACAATTACAGGTTTATTGGCAGTTGCAGCAGTTGACCAGTAAATATCAACTGGAATTTTCCGATCGCGCTTTTGGTCATTCAGACTTAAATTGAGTATTTTTACTTGATCTATTCCTGGTTGACTGGGATCAAAAGGGAAAGCAATCTGCGGTGTTTTGGGGTTGAGTTGGAGAGCGATGTCTGACGACAAGCCACTACGCGTCAACGCTAGCATAAATTGCTGGGTGCGCCTAAAAGCTGTATTCAAACTCCCTGCAATTATAAGAGCCTTTGGCAAATCAATTTCTAAGCGTTTACTCGGATACGCGGCGATAAAACTCAGTACAGAAAGACCATGCGGCGCAGTAGAACCTAATACCAATCCTGCTCTCAGTGCTTGTACCCCAGCATTGTCCTTTCGGGCTAAGGCCGTAGCGAAGTCATGGAGAATAGTTGTGCCAATCTGAGTATTAAATAAGTTATTAACGGTAACAACATTTATCGGTATATTCATACCCAGCGCCCCTAAGAAAAAGCGGCGTTGTTTATCAGATAATCCTTTAGCGTAGGGCTGCAAACTCTCAGGCAATTCCCCAGTTCTTGCAGACTCTTGCAACTCAGTAACAGAGATGGATTCTGTAAATAAACCCAAACGCACAACAACGGTGTCAGCCGCGATCGCCGAAGTATTTGCCCCAAACTGTGTAAGTACAATTGCACTAAATAAACCCACAACGGTTTTCAGACTTCCCCAACTTCTTCCCATAAATATTTGTACCAATTGTCACTTACGGGAATATAACGGATATTTGTGTATTTGACTACCCCATTACAGTATTTTTCAGGTAAATGAAGTACACAGGTAGGGGCACAGCAGTGCTGTGGCCTGAAAATCATCTGTACCTCACGCCTGTTGCAATCTGCTGTATCTACATCAAAAGCAACGAATTGTAGAATTCATCACAGCTAAAAATTTGAGCCTAAATCAGTGTTAACAGCCACAAAAGCCCGATTGTTTCTCCGCTAGGTTTAATACTGTAACGAAACTCTAGAACAGGATAAGCGATCGCATCTCCAATCTGCACTTTTTGTAGGCTGATATCTTAACTGCAATTTTTTGACAGAAAAGTTTTGCCCTTTAGAAGGTGTTGCAGGTGGATAGTCTTACTGTTGTAGCTGCACTATCATTACTCATCAAAACCAGCCGCATCAACAATTTTTTTTTTGGCTTTATGCGTCGCAGACTCCGCTATATTTTAATTTTGCTGCTTTCTCTGAGTATTATTACACTGTGGTGGCCTGTGAATGATTCTGATTGCAATTTCGGGGATTTTCTCGCATCAAAAACTGCGAAATTCCAATTAAATGCTACTAAGGTTATTGTTCAGCCGTGGCGTGGTCGTCACCATGTATATGGAATCTTTATGATTCCTGATGAATACAAACAAGCTCCATTTTTTGTGGTAACAGTCCAAGGTGCTGGCAGTTACTGTTCAAAACAATTTGGTTATAAAAAAAACTTTGATGGTATCTTTGCTGAACCAGGAACTTATCTGGTGAGGAAGTTTATTAGAACTCGAACAGCCCTACGCCTCATTTTTCAAGGGTTGTACTTTCAGATCAATGATCAACAAGACTGGACGTTGACTTTCCCGGAGCTAAAGACTAGTACCGGAGGGCGTAATTCGTAATACTATAGCGCGGTACTGAAAAACCTTAAATTTATCACAGTGTGCGACTTTCTTTCAAACCTAACCCCCAAAAATCAAAGCCTCTCGACCTTTCGGGAGAGGAATGGAAGCGGAGTTCCAAGAATAAGTTGCACATCGCGTTAAATTTTTTATTAGCTTGGTGGTTGAGTTTCCAAAACCTCATTTTTCTCTAACAAGACAGTAGTAGTATTGACTACAACCTGTGCTGCTCCTTTGAAAAACGATCGCTCTATAGTCGCCGGAATATCACTAGGTTGATGATAGTGTGGAGTCCGTAAATTTGCGGTATCTGTCACCAGCACAGCACCGACACCCTGATACCAAAATGGTGCATGGTCGCTGCGTAGGGTGTCTGGTGTCAGTAGACCTTTAAAAGGAATTGGTAGTGTCAGAACTGCTGGCAGATTTGCTTCCTGTTTATTCAGGGTGGTTGAGGGAACCATCTGTGAGCTTTGAAAGGCATTTAGCAAAGGCAAATGTTCTGTATCACCGACTACTGCCAAAAAGTCACCCTTGTCGCTAGGTGGTGTAACAGGCAATCCAGTAGGGTACTTCTGACAGCCGGCAGTGTAACAAGCATAACCCACCATATCCATAACGATCGCTCCGCCCAAGTTTTGCAAGCGTGCTTTCTTGCTCACAAAAGCCTGACTACCCAAAAGTCCTGCTTCTTCTTTGTCAAAAAAAGCTAGTTGTAACGTCCGTGGTGTGGAACGAGAACCGAGCAAACGCGCAACTTCCAGTACTACGGCTACACCACTAGCGTTATCATCAGCACCAGGGGAGAAGGCAACAGTGTCATAATGTGCTGCTACGAGAATTGCTTTAGCGGCTTTGTTAGTTCCTCCACGTTCGGCAAAAATATTCACACCCTCAGAGAACTTTTCTAATTTGGGCTTCCAGCCGAATTGTTTCAGTTCATTTGTGATATAAGTGCGAGTAAGCGATCGCTCTTTTGTTGTGTAGCGCTGAAAATTTAACTTTTGGATATGGGTTAACAGCTTGTCAGTAGAGACTTGTAGGGTATTCTCAACTTCCTTTGACTCTGGCTGTGATTGGGCTGTTTCCACTGGAATGCGCTCAACAATTACCGTTGAGGGACGCTGTTCAAAAAATGTGCTACCTCTGCTACCCACCACGGCAACTACCATCAGCGCCAACAGCATTACCCAAATCCATTTTTTCATCTGATTTATCCTTGGCTTCCAGACTTAGGGTAGCGCGAATCCTCAGGTAGAACTTTCCAGAATTGTGAGGAAGGGTTTAATATTTTGGCTCTTCCGTACCTGTTATGCTAAAAATGTCTTTGAATAAGCTTGAAACCCTTATTGGGCAATAATAACAGGCATTATGATTACCGTTTGAGTCTTAGTGCTGAAACTGCTCCCAACTACCGTAGGCTTCCTGTTCACCGACTTCTAGAGCGAATCCGGTTACTGTTTTCCCAGTACCCACCGCAGTTAAAATTTGGTCATCGGCATATCTTGAGTGAATTTTCTGCGTTGCTGTTGCGTTAATTCCCTCTAGGAACAAATTAATTGGTGTCAACGCCAGCCATGTCTTTTCGTAACAGATAAAAGTTATACCATTCTGGCTTTCCAACTTTGCAGACTTGGGCAAGAAAAGCGGCAGTCTACCCAAGTATTGCAGTTATCGGTTGACTGTTCCCAAAATTTGCGAGGTTCGGGAAAGGTGCGTCTGAGGGGGTCTTTTTGAGTCAAAATCCCCATTGCTTCCTTCATGCGCCAGCGATAGCTTGGGTCAAGATATTTGCCAAAATAGAAGTATTTGCGGACTTGCGCTTTGAGGGTAAAACCAGAGTAAAAGTCAATTCCCAAGGTGTGAGCATTTCTATCTGCATCAGCGTCTTCTGATTGCAGAAATGCGATCGCTTTTTCTCGATTACCTGCAAGAATGTCAATCATCGCTCTGGGATAGGATCTCTTCTCATTCTCGAAGGCTGTAGAACCATAGTGTTTACCTGCGAGTTGAGTAATTGCTTTTTGGGAACGCTGCTGAAACTCCGCTTGCATTTGTGGCGTCCATTGTGACTCTGGCTGAGACTGGGTGTTGCCTAGCAGAAACAATAAGCAGATGATTACAGTATGATTAAGGTGCAGTTTTTTCAAAACAATGGGAGACTCCAAAGAAACTGAGTGACCACCAAGCCAGATGGGTAAATTGGGCAGACTCGAACCAGGTGAAAGTAAAAGTGAGATAGGCAATGAAGACTGCTTCAATGCCACGGTAAGGTGATTTGATCACCTGCCACAGACACCATCCTAACAAGACTAGGTACGATGTCATCCCCAGTAACCCTACTGATAAACTTGTATCTAAAATTAGATTGTGCGCTTTAGTTGTGGGTAGTTGTGCCGTTTTTATTTGGCCATTTTCGTCTTGGTAGTCGAAACTAAAATCACCCAAGCGAATTACTTTAGTTATTTTTTTGCCGGGGCGCACATAGGAATAAGCAGTGCCAAAACCATCCATTCCCCATCCGAGTAAGGGACGCTGACTAATTCTATAGTTGGCCATCTGCCAGAGATCAACGCGGTTTGATGTGATTTGTTTAATCAGAGGTAAATTATTCATCTGCCTAGTGCTGGTAGCGATGCCAATTATGAGCAGACATACCAATGTTGCGGGGACTAAAAGCTTATAATGCTGGCGTCCTAATAGGTAAATAGTCGCTACCAGTAAGGCTAATATTCCCGCCCTGGTTTGAGTGAGCAGCAAAGCTGGGATAATTAAGATGCCAGCAGTTGCAGCCAGACGTGTGTTTATCCATCGCCATTGCCAACCGACAAGTGTCATAATTCCCACTGCTGCTAGGACAAATGATGCATGACCGCGATGGGAATACAAGCCGATTGGTTGCTGATTTTGAAAAATGGTACTAGCCAGGATGTTACTCTGGATCAGTTGACCGCTTGTGATAGTGTAATCAATGTGCCAGTTAATCACCTGGGGAAATATGCTGATGGCAAGGATGACTCCGCCAATCACTAAACCTTGTAGTTGAGAACGGGCTAGTTCTGGGTGCAGCCTCAGTAATAAGTTATTGCTGAGGGTGAAAATGGCGATTATTAGCCAGTAGAGTAAGCCATCGCCCATCTGTTCTTGACCGAATAGCGATCGCCAGGGGAAAGGACTAGCCAGAGTTGAAATCAACCCAATTCCCAAAAATATTTCCCACA
>CAZZZY010000254.1:0-7922 GCA_964658545.1 uncultured Acetobacteraceae bacterium
CCAAGGCGCAGAGGACGCAGAGACAAGAAAGAGATGCTTAACCCAAGCGTATTGCATAAAATCCTAGTTTATGCAAGTAATTGGTTTAAAATTGCCCATCGGTGAGAGATTAAGGCTATTAAGCATTTGTCAATGAGCAATAATGCTAAAAACCTAGCCCAAATTGGAGTGGGAAACAAGAAATAATTTAGGAGTCATTCGCCAGAATTCAGAATTTCATTCTGCGCGACTAGTGGAAGAATAAACGATGAAACACCACACTAAATCTGCATATTTGGTGGTCAACTTTCGTAGTGGCGAGTCTGATATGATGTCCGGGTAATTAGTTACCCCTCTTCTGTCACTGTCCCTAGATAAAAAGATGTAACCCTTGCCAGACAATAGTTTTAGCCTAAAGCAATGATTATATCCATCATGTTAGAAAATAAAGGCACAAAGCCAATCCTAGTAGGAGTTTTTAAAGTTACCTTCGGTTTTTGTTTTCGGAGAGTGGCAGAAGAGAGATACAGCAGTTTGCAAGTAAGTGAGGTAAAAATTGTAGGACTCAAAATCAGATATAAAAAGTTTCTATCTCCTGCCTCATGCCTCAAAACTTATAGCTTTGTACTTCATGGAAAAGAAAACTGCTGTATGACCTCCATCCAGGTTATGTATTTTCCAGAAACTAGGCTCGGAAAGTCGAATAAGAATTTAGGAGTCATAATTCAGAATAAATTATGACTCCTGAACTCTGTTTCGATAACCATAGTAAATAATCAAGGAGAATTGCTATGTCCTTCAAAATTTTGGCTTTAGACGGTGGCGGTATGCGTGGAGTTGTTGCAGCGCGAATACTTCAACAAGTAGAACAAGAAATTAGAAATCAGGGGAAAGGACACTTTTTACACGAGTACTTTGACCTAATTGCGGGTACTTCTACTGGTTCAATGTTAGCAGGAGGGATTGCTATTGGTAAGGAGACTGATCAACTCATTAAAATGTATATAGATCGAGGTAAAGATATATTTCCTCTGGATAGAAAAGACCGCTATAAAAACTTTCCGTCCGTGATCAAATCAATTCTTGATGTATTTTCAGCAGCTCGATATTCTCATGAGGGAATTACTAGCGTCCTCAAAGATGCGTATAAATCCACAAGAATAAAGGATATTGAAAAGCCTATTATCTTGATTCTTGCTTACGATACACTATATCGTAATACAACCTTTTTTACAAATTGTCATCCCGATTTAGGAGACAGATGGTACGATGACTGTTATTTATGGGAGATATGTACCGCTTCTGCCTCAGCTCCCACTTTTTTTCCACCATATAAATTAGAACCTGTAGATAAAGAAAAATTTGGTGATTGGGAATTCCCACACATAGATGGAGGAGTTTCTGCTAACAACCCGTCTCTCGCAGCTTTGAGTCTAGTTATGAGGATCAGTCAGTCTTCAATATCTCCTACAATTAAGCAAAAATATAAACTGGATAATCTGCGATTGGAAGATATTTCTATCCTTTCTATTGGCACAGGTCAAACTGGTGAACCCTACCAATATAAGCAAATAAGCAAATGGAGGGGTTTTGACTGGATAAAAAATCTTACTAATATCTTTATAGAACCTACATCTGAGATTGATAGTACGATTTGCCGACAAATCATGGGTGGATATGATTCTAAACGTTACTTACGTCTTCAGTTCGACTTAAATGAGACATTTCAACCCAAGCCCCAAGAGACTTATAAAGATCCTCGCATTATATTACCTCCAGAAGATAGAAAAAACCGATTTACAGGCGAAAAAGTCAATGAAGAAATAGATAATGCTAGTGCGGAGATTATTCAGCAGTTAATAGATACTACCTCTGCATTCATTGATCAAGGTCTTACGTACTATACCAGAGACGACTCCGGTTCTGAGATAAAAAAGGCGATCGCTTCTTTCATTAGAGATAACTAGTGCATCCACTTAGAGATATTAAGGTCAATTAATAGAGGATAAAACGTCTCGTATTTATACAGAAAATATAGTATAAATACGAGACTTTTCAGTTAGCATTGTTTTGGCATTAGTGCTAATTACAGATGTGGACACAATAATTATTTGCTAGTTAAAATTACTTGAACGAGTTTAAAAAAACATAATAAATTAATTTATTTGTTTGTATAGATTGTGCATATAACTTGGGAATACTAAGTGTAAGGAAAGTTAAACGACTTATACAGAACTTGATTTTGTTTAACTTTTCTCTACTAGCTTTCGCTGCTAAATAATTACTATTGGCTCTTTGAATGACAGTAAGGAAGCAATTTGCTTCAAGCTGACTAAGTTCTGTGAAACTCTTATTTAACCCAACAACAGTTTATTTTCATTTCCTTTGACGAGTCCGTTGAGGGAATCTTCAAGAAACAAAAAGATCAAAATAATCGTATTGCAACTCAACCTATTTGTTTGTGTCTCTGTTTTTAGCTTTAACTGAACCCTATTGCAATATATCTGCTGTTGAGAAATGATTTCGTTTATTTTTGGTTGAGATAACAATGTTAGTAACTGATAGTGGTGAACGTGGTAGTGGCAGATAGGACGGGTGTGGAGTTATCCCTCGACTATTTGCAGAAATTTTCTAGTGCTGTGATCAAAAAAGTGAAATCTCTCTTACTGAAGTCGGGAGATAAGCTTAAATTGCGGCAATGATTTCGCTAATGGCACAATTGAATGGTATGAGTTCGACTTGACGGGTACCCCCATCCCCATAGGTCAAACTCACATTCAGATAACTATCTGGCTTATAGGGTAATCGTTCTGCCCATTCAACAGCCACAATTCCTGGTATGACCTCAACACCTTCCCAATAACTTTCTAAATTTAGGGCTGCAACTTCTTGTGGTTCTAAGCGATATAAATCTAGGTGGTAAAGAGGGAAGCGTCCTTCCGTGTACTCATTAATTAGGGTGAAAGTGGGACTGACAATAGGTTCAGCTATTCCCAAACCCTTGCCAATACCTTGAACTAGGGTAGTTTTACCAGCGCCTAAATCACCTTCTAGTAAAATTACACTGCCAGGGGTTAGAGATTCACCGAGAGTAATGCCTAAGCCTAGCGTCGCCTCTGTATCTGCAAGAAAAATTTTCATAATTTGGACATTGGGCATTGGTTATTCACTTTAGCTGGTTCATTTTTGGGTTGGGGCAATATTGCGATCGCTTCACCAACTCAGAATTACGAAATTATTTGGTCAATATCTTGTAACCTTATATCTAGTGGTGAAGCTGTCATGCTTCAAAAATATAATACTTTGTAATTATCCAAAGTCAGTGCGTTCCCTGCGATCGCCCTTTGGCGCGTATTAAGCAAATGAATTTTGACTTTTAAATTTTATGAAAGCAGTTGGTATTGACTTAGGCACAACAAATTCCGAAGTGGCGATCGTCGAAAACGGTCAGGTGCGGGTATTGCCAGGCGAAGATGGCGATCTGATTTTACCTTCCTGTGTGGGGTTTAGCGATACGGGGAAAGTGCTAGTAGGGCGAGAAGCACTCCGTCAGTATGCTGCGGCTCCTGAACGCACCGTGAAGTCAATTAAGCGCTGGATGGGAACTGACCACAAAACAACTTTAGGAGATAAAGAATACTTACCTCATGAAGTTTCCGCGATTATTCTCCGGGCCCTGAAACAACGGGCTGAGAACGCTTTGGGAGAAACAATTACCCAAGCAGTGATTACAGTTCCAGCCTACTTTACAGATGCTCAACGGCAGGCAACTAAAACTGCTGGCGAGATCGCTGGTTTGGAGGTACTGCAAATTATTAACGAACCAACGGCAGCAGCTTTAGCTTATGATTTGCGATCGCAGGATACAGAAAGGGTTGTGGTTTATGACTTGGGAGGTGGTACTTTTGACGTGTCGGTAGTCGAAATTACAGGCGAAGTCACAGAAGTACTAGCCACTCATGGTAACAACCGCTTGGGTGGAGACGATTTCGACAGACTTTTGCAACTCTATCTCGCGGATCTATTCCGCAAACAGCATAGTGTGGATGTACCAGATGATGCGGCTACCCAAGCGCGTCTTTTACGAGCCGCAGAGCAGTTAAAAATTGACCTAAGTTCCCACGCCTTTGCCACAGTTCGGGAAGCCTTTTTAGGTAGTAAAGGCAAGACTGCACTACATTTAGAGACAGAAGTAGCGCGAACAGATTTGGAAAAATTGATTCGTCCCCTATTGACAGAAACCCTAGAAGCAATTGACCGCGCCCTCACAGATGCCAACCTCGAATCCGACGAGATTGACCGCATTATCCTAGTTGGTGGTTCCACACGTATCCCTCTAGTCCAACAAATGATCTCAGAACATCTGAAACAAATTCCCAGCGATGGCATTCAACCAGACCTTTGTGTGGCATTAGGAGCAGCTTTACAAGCTGGGGTACTGGTAGGTGAATCTGTGGATGCCATTCTTGTAGATGTAATTCCCCATTCTCTGGGCATTGCGGCGGCCGTGTCTACACCAATGGGTATTATGCCAGGTTACTTCAGTGTAATTATTCCGCGCAACAGCGTTGTTCCCGTTTCTCGCTCCCATGTTTATTCCACTGTGTTTGATGAACAAGAAGTGGTAGAAATTGAAGTTTTTCAGGGAGAAAATACGATCGCTGAAGAAAATGTTCCTCTCGGTTCCTTTAGAGTGGAGAACTTACCACCCAAACCAGCAGGAGGTATTGAAGTCGAGGTTCACTTTGACTTTGACCTGAATGGCATTCTCACTGTCACCACTACTGAGAAAGGCAAAGGGCAACAAGGAACGCTAGTAGTCAATAATGCAGGGATCGAGAAACTTTCTAGCCATGAATTGAAGCAAGCAAGGGCAGATTTAGATGCCTTGTTTGAAAGTGATGAAACAATTGAAATCTCAAGCGAAGAGATCGGCGAAGAAGTAGAAATGGCTCCAGAATTAGCAGCACTTTTAGGCCGCGCTCAACAAACACTTCTGAGCATAGATTCTGAGCAAGCTCTTGAATTACAAGACTTATTAGCTCAGATTGAAAATGCGATCGCAAACAAGAGTGCAGAACTACCCCAGTTACAAGAAGAACTCTCAGATTTTCTTTACTACGCCAGTACGAATGATGAATAGGGAATTGGGAATTGGGAGTGGTAATTATGAAATGTCCTGTTTGTGGAGCAATTTATCGTCCAGTAAAGGGGAGTAGAGGATCTGTTGAGCAGAAGAATAATGATTATACCCAAGAGACTACTATCACATCTCCCTCATCTTTTCCCACTCCCCACTCTCAAACTTGTAGACGCTGCAAAGCTGACTTATCTGACTTGCTGAGTCTGCACGACCAAGCCATCTGGTATCACAGACAAGCACTGCATTTATTGTCAAAAGGGCGTTATCCAGAAGCTGCAACCCACAACGCTCAAGCTCTAGCTTTGTATTACAGCAATGCAGACTTTCATGCCTTGGCTGGGAAATTATCGGCATTCCAAGGAGAATGGAGAGAAGCGATCGCATCTTGGCAACAAGCACTCAAGTTTGACCCACAAAATGCCATTGCTTCTGATTCTCTACAAATGATTAAGCTTATGGCTACTCATCCATTGGATACCCAAATTTCTGATTTGCTCTAAACTTATGCAGAATAGACAAGAAAAAATTTCGCAAGTGGTAGTGACTGCTGGGCAGATGCGCGATATTGAAGATCGGATCTTTGCTGCGGGAATGCCAATAGTAGCTTTGATGGAAAAGGTGGCAGGATTAATTGCCCATCGCATTCAAGAGATTCCCCCAACCCCCCTTTTGAAGGGGAGAAATATCCCTTTAAAAAGGGGATCTCGTGTCGGAATTCTTGTCGGCCCCGGTCATAATGGCGCAGATGCTTTAGTAGTAGCCCGTGAATTAAACTTTCGCGGATATGAAGTTGGGATTTATTCTCCTTTCTCTAAGCTTAAGGAATTAACTTCGCAACATTTGCAATATGCTCAGAGTTTGGGCATTCCAATTTATCAAACAATTGAGCAACTGCCAGATTCTGATTTGTTGATTGATGGCTTGTTTGGGTTTGGTTTAGAAAAAAAACTCACCGATCCCATCGCCTCTGCAATTAATCAGCTAAATGAATTATCTGTGCCAATTTATAGTATCGATTTACCTTCAGGTTTACACACCGACACAGGTGAAGTATTAGGAACTGCCATTCGCGCCACTCATACTTTTTGTTTAGGTTTATGGAAACTAGCTTTCTTCCAAGATCAGGCACTGGAATATCTCGGTAAAGCTGAGTTAATCGATTTTGATATTCCTTTAGCTGATGTAGAAGCTGTTTTAAAAGATACACCCAAGATTAAACGTATTACGGCAGCAACAGCACTCGCCACTCTACCCCTACCCCGTCCACCAGTTACCCACAAATATAAGGAAGGACATTTACTGTTGATTTGCGGTTCGCGGCGCTATGCAGGTGGAGCAATTTTAACTGGTTTGGGTGCTAGGGCTAGCGGTGTGGGGATGCTTTCCATTGCCGTACCCGAATCGCTGAAATCTCTTTTGGTGTCACACTTGCCAGAAGCTCTAATTGTTGGTTGTCCAGAGACGGAAAGTGGAGCCATCGCCCACCTACAATTACCAGAAAACACCGACCTGAGTTCCTTTAATGCGATCGCTTGTGGCCCCGGTTTAACACGAGATGCTACTCCTATTGTCCAAGAAGTCATAGAAAGCGATCGCCCTTTGCTTCTCGATGCCGATGGTTTAAATATCTTGGCACAAATGGGGACAATCCCCACGTTAAAAAAACGTCTTGCCGTAACCATACTCACACCCCACACTGGCGAATTCCAGCGATTGTTTCCTGATATCCCCGATGCCAAATATGACAGGGTGAAAGCAGTACAGGAAGCAGCAGCGCAAAGTGGGGCAGTCGTGTTGTTAAAAGGGGCGAGAACTGCGATCGCCAACCCTCAAGGTGCCGTTTGGATTGTTCCTGAAAGTACACCCGCCTTGGCGCGTGGCGGTAGCGGTGACGTATTAACTGGGCTACTGGGTGGATTGTTGGCGCAAGCGGTAACTAGACAAATTCCCGTAGAAGATATTGTCGCAACTGCCGCTTGGTGGCATTCACAAGCGGGTATTTTAGCAGCCCAAGAGCGTACCGAGTTGGGTGTAGATGCGTTTACATTGACACAATATTTGATGAAGGCTCTAAGTAAGTACTCAATTTCCTCGTTCCCAGTCGGAGATAAGGAATACTATCCTAGAAGCTCCGTCTCTGACTTTTTCCGAGAGGGCAATCTCTAGAAGCTTTATCAGTCAATTAATACAAATTATCTTATTATAAAAACTTGGTTGTTGTATTTGTTATTAGAAAAAAATCTTGCGATGCTTCGAATACAAAAGCCCTAGAATTCAGAAATGGCAAAAGTTTTCGGAGAGTGACAAAAGAGGGCTACATATATTTTTTAGTCTATAACTAAAAAGTCAAGTGAGAGAAAATCACCCCTAACAGAAATCTTTAATTACTACTGCTATATTACATATAGGATTACTATTTGATTTTTGAACAACAGGTAGGGTGTGTTATCGCAAAGCGTAACGCACCATTTTCAAGGGTTTGGTGCGTTAGACTCAAGTCATAACGCACCCTACAAATACTTAATTTTTTTCAGAAATCAAACCGGATTCCTATATCAACTATAAATCCGAGATTCGGTTCACCAGGACTCTCTCCTGCTTCTAGCCATTCGACTCTGAGAGCCTTCAGCAAACCTGTGACAAATGCATTTAATGCCATTTTTAACAATCCATATCTGTGCTGCGATCGCTTATGTAATTACGGTATGGTCATTAAAACGGAACCGAAACATTGATCAAGGTGTAGAGGCAATACGCTTGGGTTAAGCATCTCTTTCTTGTCTCTGCGTCGCGCCAGTTG
>CAZZZY010000255.1:0-7914 GCA_964658545.1 uncultured Acetobacteraceae bacterium
GAGCGTCATTGCGAATTGCGAATTGGTTTAATCACCTATCCCAACGTTTCAAATACCTTAAACATAGGCAGATACATCGCTAGCAAAATGGTTCCAACCATTCCCCCTAGAACTACAATCATCACTGGTTCCAAAATACTGGTCATTGCTTTTACAGCTTGTTCGACTTCATCTTCATAGAAATCGGCAACTTTCATCAACATTCCATCTAATTCTCCAGTTTCTTCTCCGATACTAATCATCTGAATTGCCATAGCCGGAAAAACAGCATCTTTTTGTAAAGCAATGCTAATCATACCTCCTTGTTGAATCTCCATGCGAGCTGCGTCTATGGCATCAGCAATTACTTGGTTTCCTGATGTATCTCGGACAATTTCCAAGCAAGTTAAAATTGGCACACCTGATCGAGTCAAAGAACCAAAAGTCCGGCTAAAGCGGGCAACAGAAGATTTTTGAATTAAGTCACCAAATAACGGCATCTTGAGGGAAAGACGATCAATTGTTAGGCGACCAACAGGAGTTTTAGCATATTGTCCATAGGCAATTTTCAATCCTATAAGAATAGCTAGAAGTACGAAAGCACCAGGACTTCTCAAAAATTTACTAGCATCCATCAAGAATTGCGTTAAAGGTGGTAACGTGATTCCAATTTGTGTAAAAATCGTGGCAAAAATGGGAATGAGAAAAATAGTCATACCCAGAAAGATAGCAACTGCGATAAAACCCACAACAGTTGGATAAGACAATGCTGATTTAATTTGGTTTTGTAAACGAGCAACATCTTCTAACAACTTGGCTAAACGATTCAATACTTCGTCTAGAACACCGCCAACTTCACCAGCTTGAATCATACTCACATATAGGCCATCAAAACAGTCAGGATGCTTCCGCATGGCCTCTGAAAGGTTTGTTCCGCTTTGAACATCATTGCTAATCTCAACTAGGGCTTGTTTTAGTTTAGTATTACTACACTGTTCGGAAAGTACCCCCAGACTTCTAACGATCGCAACTCCCGCATTCATCAAAACGGCAAATTGACGAGAAAAAACTGCTTTGTCTTTCACAGAAACCTTAACTAAGGAATTCTGGAATTTCTTTAAGTCAAAACTTGGCTGAAATCCTTGAGATTGTTTGAGTTCTTGGACTACAAAACCTTGATCTCTGAGATTAGTCCGAGCTTGTGTCAAGGATTCGGCAGTAATTTTTTCTGTTCGGGATTTTCCTTGAGAATCCCGAACACGGGCAACATAGTTTGGCATAAATTTCAAAATAGTTGTTGGGCATTGGGAATGGGGCATGGGGCATTGCTGATTTCTCCCTTGTTTCCCTCATCCCCCAGTTACTTTAATGCGCTTTGGCAGCCGCACTGGGTTTCGCACCTGCGGCGGCTGCCGGAGGTGTAGCATTCCCGATGAGACGTTGGATTTCATCTGGTTTAGAAGTCTTAGACATTGCCGCTTCAAAAGAAATCGTGCCTGCTTTGTAAAAATCAGCTAAAACCTTCTCCAGAGTTTGCATCCCCAACTTCCCGCCAGTTTGAATAGCTGAGTAAATTTGAGATGTTTTGCCTTCTCGAATCAAGTTGGAAATAGCGGGAGTGACAATCAGAATTTCTTGAGCCATCACCCGACCATATTCATTGGGTTTAGGGTTTTTCTTGGATACCAAAGTTTGGCTAAATACCGCTACTAATGAGTTAGATAACTGCACCCGCACCTGGGTTTGTCTTTCATGGGGAAAAACGTCGATAATCCGGTCAACTGTCTGGGCGGCAGAACTGGTGTGTAGAGTACCAAATACCAAGTGTCCTGTTTCTGCTGCGGAAATCGCCAAAGAAATCGTTTCCAAATCGCGCATTTCTCCCACCAGAACAATATCTGGATCTTCCCGCAAAGCTGCTTTCAAAGCATTAGCAAAGCTCTTAGTATCTTCACCTAGTTGTCGCTGGTGAACCAAGCTTTTAATTGGTTCGTAGACAAATTCAATTGGATCTTCCACCGTTAAAATATGCTCTGCCTTGGTGCGGTTAATCAAGTCGATCATTGCCGCTAGGGTAGTTGTTTTCCCAGAACCTGTAGGACCTGTCACCAGAATTAGTCCTCTGGGCTTATCTGTCATTTCCCGTACTATATCTGGCAGACCTAATTTTTCAAAGTTAGGAATCTTAGAACTTAATGCCCGTAAGCAAGCAGCATAAGAACCACGTTCTTTGTAGACATTGACCCGGAAGCGTGCCAAACCCTTAACACCATAAGAACAATCTAATTCCCAGTTTTGCTCTAAGGTTTTACGTTGGGTGTTGTTGAGCATACTAAAAATTAGCCTTTGACATTGATCGGCTGTCAATACATGCTCACCGATGGGGGTGAGTTTGCCACTGATGCGAAAGTAGGGAGGCAAACCTGCGGATAAATGCATATCCGAGCCACCCAGTTCAATCAACTGCTCCATTAAGTCTTCAATCATCATTTCCATAGTTCTGCTTCCTTTTAATGTTGGTTATTTGTTTAAAGTTACTAACCATCGACCAATGACTAGTCTTAAAACCGAGATGTCATACAGTAGGGACAATCCAGCCATTCTTGTTTCAATGTGGCATCGCAACTCCGGCAGGTAAGACCAGTCTTGCGTTTGGCTTTTAACTCTGCCTCCAAACCCGTATCGGTAAACGTCACCCGTTCTACTTCTTCTAGAGTGGTGGAACCTTCGCGCACTAAGTCCAAACTGTAAGCCAGCAAGGTTTTCATACCCTCTTCTATTGCCACTTCCTTGATGCGTTCCGTGGGTGCATCTTCGTTGATGAGAGTTTGCAGGTTTTCGGTGACTCGCATGACTTCATAAACACCACAACGCCCTTTGTAGCCACTGCCATTACATTTTGGGCAAAGCTGATTTTTGGCTTTGGCTTCGGCGATCGCTTCTAATGTCAAGGTGTTAGCTTTATAAAAAGTGACTTCGACATCTGAGGAAGCTGATAGACCATAACGACCCAATTCCTCGGTTGTGGGAGTGTAGGGAACACGACACTCAGAACATACACGCCGTACCAAACGTTGAGCGAGAACGCCAATTAAAGAACTAGAAACCATGAAAGGCTCAATGCCCATTTCTCCCAAACGAGCGATCGCACCTGGGGCATCATTGGTATGTAAAGTAGTTAATACCAAGTGACCTGTCAAAGCAGCCTCAATTGCTGTTTTTGCCGTTTCCTTATCCCGCGTTTCACCCACCAGTAGCACATCTGGATCTTGTCGCAAGAAAGCCCGCAACGCGGTAGCAAAATCCAGCCCTTTTTCTCGAATCACCTGTACTTGAGTAATCCCTGGAAGACTGTACTCAATTGGGTCTTCTACGGTACTAATATTAATTCCGGGATCATTCTTTTCTGATAGTGCAGAATACAGCGAGGTTGTTTTTCCAGAACCAGTCGGCCCAGTTACCAAAATTAGACCAAAGGGACGGCTAACCATATCCTGGACAATACGTAAAGTCTCTGGATCGGTAATTAACTTATTCAATCCCAATTGGGTTGAAGAGTTATCCAAAATCCGCAGCACTACCTTTTCTCCGTAGCGACTGGGTAAGGTATTCACCCGGAAGTCTACTTTGCGTCCCTCAAACATCCGCCGGATACGTCCATCTTGGGGCATACGGCGTTCGGCAATGTCTAGATTAGAGATGATTTTAAATCGGGCTGTCACCGCCGGGATGATTTTTTTCGGCAGGGGATCGAAAGCTTCCTTCAGTACGCCATCCTTCCGAAAGCGAATGCGTAAGTTTTCTTCTTGCGGTTCTATATGAATGTCAGAAACGCCCTCATGCAAAGCTTTAGCCAGGATTCTGTTGACTAGGTTAATGACTGGGGCATCCTCCGCCCCCTTCATCGCCGCCCCTAGATCAGCCTCCATTTCTTCAGGAGCATCCTCAAGATTGAGATTTCCGAGGTTTTCTAAATCCTGATTAATGTCTGTAAACTTTTCTTGTTCTAGGTGCTTTTGCTTAACAGCCATTTCATCCAAGTATTGGTTGATTAGCTGCTGGTAGTCTTCCTGTGTAATCACCATGCGCTGCAACACCAAGCCTTGGGGGCGCAAGATGCGGTTCAGGTCATCGGAAGCCTCTAGATTATCTGGAGCAACCATCGCCACTAAAACTGAGGGCGGGGTTTGGTCTTCGTGTTTCGACAGTGGTACTAAACGATGGCGACGGCAGATATCCACTGGGATCAGGGTTTCAATCAGGGTCGCCATCATCGTGTTGCCAACAGAATTGACTTCCGGATCAAGGAATTCAACACCGTATAGTATTTTAAGTTCAAATAGCTGTTGTTTTTTGTATTGCCTGAGTAACTCAGGTGATAGTTGTTGCCCAGTGATTGACTCTAGTACTTCCGTCAAGGGTCTGCCAGATTTGCGGCTTTCAATTAATGCCTGCCTCATCTGTTCGGTATTGACATAGCCAGATTGCACTAGCTTGTTGCCGAAGGGCGAAAACTCTGTTCTGGTAGTGAGAGCGGTACTGCGCCGTTGTGGTGACGAGTAAGTCATAAATGAGCGAATGAGTAGGGGAAACCTCTACTTAAAGTATTCCCAGCCTGTGAGACAGAATTCTCATTTCCCAAAAAAGTCTTAAGTCACCGAACTTCTGAGCAACGAAAATTGCCACTCAGAGTTCTTGCTAAATGGTGAGCTATTCCCGCTAGCAGCCCCACGCCGTCTCGTAGAGAAGGGCGGCGCGGAGATTATATCACATTAAGCGCCACTATTCCAAATTACTTACTCCTAGAGGTACACTACTCGTTCGGGTTCCCGCCTTAATGGTGTCTACACTAACGTGTTCACCATTTGTCACAATAAGAAAACAGTTAGGGACTTCCAGGAACTTGTCGGCAAAAAATCAGCCTCAGTTGCAAGTCGTAAATGGCGAATGTTGCAAACTGTGGAGATACACTGCCATAAAAAGCATCTGGAATGAGTGGACAATGATGGATGAGAATAAACAGATAAACAATACAAGCCAGCAATTGGGTGAACCAACAGAGGTAAAGCAAGTAATGAAGAGTGACTCCCCAGCCCAAATTAATTTCAATGAATCTGGTAGCGAAGCTACAGAGCAAGTGTCAGCCCAAACCAATGTACCGGGAGATACAGCTACTCTCAATCCAGAAACTGGTGTCGCTGCAAGTGAGAAAACTGAAGTGGAAACGGCAGCTTTGGCAGAACTGACTCAACAAATTGAGTCTCTCAAAACGCAACTAGAAGAGCGTAGTACTCAATATATGCGGATTGCCGCTGATTTTGAGAATTATCGGAAACGCACTAGCAAAGAAAAAGAAGAGTTAGAGACCCAGATGAAGCGGAACACGATTCTGGAATTGTTACCAGTGGTCGATAATTTTGAGCGGGCACGATCGCACCTCAAACCGCAATCTGAAGGCGAAATGACCATGCACAAAAGTTACCAAGGCGTTTACAAGCAATTAGTAGATAGCCTGAAGCGCTTGGGTGTATCACCAATGCGTCCTGAAGGTCAAGAATTTGATCCTAACCTCCATGAAGCAGTAATGCGGGAACCTACGGATGAACATCCTGAAGGAACAGTGTTAGAAGAGTTAGTGCGCGGATATTACTTGGGCGATCGTGTGCTGCGCCATGCAATGGTCAAAGTAGCTGCTCCCAAGGAAGATACACCTTCTTTGGAGGAAGATCAGTCGAGTCCAGCCAACAGTTAAGCTGTAGTTGCTCGTCTCGCTGACCAAAAGTGCCTGGGTTCTAGCAAGGACGAGCATCGCGTACCTAGACAAGGACAAGGCTTTGGATAACTCGCATGGGTTGCAATTTCTCGCTTGCTACCAGCAACAGGAGTTGTACAGCCGTTATCCGCTAGCCTTGGTTCCTTGCAAAAAGTTAGTCCGCGACATATTACAGCAGAAAGAATCAGTAAAAATACTGGCAAGTATGGGAAAAGTTATTGGGATTGATTTAGGCACTACTAACAGTTGCGTCGCAGTTTTGGAGGGCGGTCAACCACTGGTGATCTCCAATTCTGAAGGTGGACGAACTACTCCAAGTATTGTGGGATTTGGGAAGAGTGGCGATCGCTTGGTTGGTCAATTGGCAAAGCGCCAAGCCGTAACCAATGCCGAAAACACAATTTACAGTATTAAACGATTCATCGGGCGGCGTTGGGAAGACACCGAAACAGAACGCGATCGCGTCCCCTACAACTGTATCAAGGGTCGAGACGATACCGTTGATGTGCAAATTCGCTCAAAGAACTATACGCCACAAGAACTATCCGCTATGATCCTGCAAAAACTCAAACAGGATGCGGAAAACTTCTTGGGTGAGGAAGTCACTCAGGCAGTGATCACGGTACCCGCATATTTTACAGATGCTCAAAGACAAGCCACTAAAGATGCTGGCACGATTGCAGGATTAGAAGTCCTACGAATCATCAATGAACCAACAGCTGCGGCTTTAGCTTTCGGATTGGACAAGCAAGACCAAGAGCAGCTAATTTTAGTATTTGACTTAGGAGGAGGTACTTTTGACGTATCGATCCTGCAACTTGGAGATGGCGTTTTTGAAGTTAAGGCGACTTGTGGTAACAACCACTTAGGTGGAGACGACTTCGATAATGCGATCGTGCTTTGGATGATAGAACGCTTCCAGCAACAAGAGAAAATCGACCTTTCCCAAGATAAGATGGCATTGCAACGCCTACGGGAAGCAGCAGAAAAGGCAAAAATTGAACTCTCCAGTATGGTGAATACCTCCATCAACTTGCCGTTTATCACATCTGATGATACCGGTCCAAAGCATCTGGAGATGGAACTCAGCCGCTCTAAATTTGAAGAGCTTGCCGGACAATTAATTGAAGCGACCATCGAACCGATGATCCAAGCGCTCAAAGATGCGGATCTCAAACCACTATCCATAGACCGGATTATTTTGGTAGGTGGTTCTACCCGTATTCCCGCAGTCCAAAACGCGCTGATTAAGTTTTTCAACGGCAAAGCCCCCGATCGCTCTATCAACCCTGACGAAGCGGTAGCATTGGGAGCAGCTATCCAAGCCGGGGTGTTGGGTGGCGAAGTCGATAATCTCTTACTATTGGATGTCACCCCCCTGTCTCTGGGAATTGAAACTTTGGGTGAAGTGTTCACCAAAATTATTGAACGCAACACCACAATTCCTACCAGTAAGTCACAAATTTTTTCCACAGCAGTTGATGGGCAAACCTCGGTAGAAATTCATATTCTCCAAGGTGAACGGGCAATGTCACGAGATAACAAGAGTCTCGGCAAGTTTTTGTTAGCAGGGATTCCCCCATCACCCCGTGGTGTGCCGCAAATTGAAGTATCCTTTGAAATCGATGTCAACGGCATCCTGAAGGTTTCTGCCCAAGACAAAGGTACAGGTAGAGAACAGAGTATCAGGATTACCAATACAGGTGGTTTGAGTACCAATGAAGTCGAACGGATGCGCCAAGAGGCTGAACTGTTTGCCGAAGAAGATAGAAGACGTAAAGAACTGGTTGAACTCAAAAACCAAGCAGATAATCTGTTGTTCAGTTACGAATCCACAATCAAGGATAATAGCAACTTTATCGGCGAGCAGATGAAAACCTTGGCCAGTGAAAAAGTTGCACAACTTCAAGCTGCCATGATTGACTCCAGTATCTCCACAGTGGAATTTAAGCAACGCTTAGACGACTTCCAACAAACCCTATTTGCAATTGGTGCTGATGTCTACAATCGAGCTAACAGCCAAAGTGATGAGACTGAAGAGGCTTCTGCTAGTCTCTTTACCCCAGAAGTAGACTCACCAATGAACGGTACACTAATACCACAATTCAACTTTGATTTTGACGAAGAAAGTACCGCACAGGTTGATTATGAGGCGATAGATT
>CAZZZY010000256.1:0-7876 GCA_964658545.1 uncultured Acetobacteraceae bacterium
AAACAGACTCAAAGTAAGGATTAACAGCGTACTACACAAGTCTAACGACATCGAGTCAAAACTAGCCCCAGATTAGCGATCGCTTGGGTTTAAAACGGCTAATCAATTCCAAGTGAGTAAATACCCCCTACGGTGCATTGTATAGAGGGGGCAGGAAGAAAGTTTAGATATCGCATTACATTAGAAAGTCTAAGGAAATACCAATTTCATCGATAATGCCCCAGGATAGATTTTTCTGGTGATTTCGGGTTAAAATGCCTGCTATACACCCAAATATCGTTGTATTAGTGCAGTAATTCCTCAATTTGATGTTGGCTCCATAAGGTTCTGTAAAGACCCTCTTGTTGCAGCAGTTGTAAGTGATTGCCTATCTGAACAATTCTTCCCTTTTCCATCACAAAAATTCGGTCAGCCGCCGCCGCCGCCGATAATTGATGGGTAATGAAAATTACTGTTTTGCGTTCAGTACCACTGGAGAGATTTTTGAGGATTTCCGTAGCTGTTTGATTATCTACACTAGAGAGGGCATCATCCAAAATTAACACTGGAGCATTGACCAGCATAGCCCTAGCTAAGGCAGTACGTTGTCGTTGACCACCAGAAAGAGTAATACCGCGTTCACCAACAATAGTTTCATATTGCTGGGGAAAATTGTTAATTTCTGATTCAATTTGGGCAAGTCTAGCGACAGATTCTATCTGCTCTTGTTCGCTAATTGGATCGCTGTAACGGATGTTATTTTTGATTGTAGTGCTAAATAGAAAGCTATCTTGAGGAACATAAGCGATCGCACCTCGTAAATCGGCCAAAGCGATCTGAGTAATATCTAGCCCATCTAAAAATAATTGTTCTGATTCAATATCCAACAAGCGCGGCAAAGCATTGGCCAAAGTGGATTTCCCCGAACCAATTGCCCCAACAATGGCGACGGTTTCTCCTGGAGCAATGGTAAAGTTAACATTTGCTAAAGCTGGGGTAGTGGAACCAGGGTAAGTGTAGGTGAGATTTTTCGCTGTCAGTTCCCCTTGAAGTTCAGCTAGTGGTAGATGTATGACATCAGGTGCATCTTGAATTTTCGGTGTGACAGAGAGAATAGATTCAAGGCGATCGATACTAACTTCACCCCGTTGGTAGGCAGTAATTGTGAATCCTAAAAGGGCAGTAGGAAAAACTAGACGCTCTACATAAATTAACAATGCTAAAAAGTCGCCAACCTCAAGGGTTCCAGAAGACATTCGCGCCGCCCCTAGCCAGATAATCACCAGTGAACTGACATTAGCTAGCCCGCCAATGAGCGGAAACAGTGTATTTCGGAGTTTTGCCAGTTCCAGGTTAGCAATCAATAGCTGATGATTTTTCTTGGCGAAGGCTCGACGCTCGTTTGCTTCTTGGGCATAGATTTTAATTAAGGCAATGCCACTGATATCCTCTTGGATGAGTTCGCTGATGTCAGAAAGTTGCTCTTGGACTGCTGCTTGTTGTTTACGTAAGCGATCGCTAAATAAACTTACCAACAAGAGCATAAAAGGATATACTGCCAGGGATGCTAGTGTCAGATCCACACTAATCGCCAGCATTACAGGCAGTGTCAGGGCGTAGGCAAACACCGTATTTGCCAAACTCAAAACGGCAAAACCCAATAACCGCTTAATATTGTCCACATCACTAGTAGCTCGATTAATCAAATCGCCAGCAGTATTACTGGCAAAATAAGCCGGCTCTAGCTTGAGCAAGTGTTCAAAAATCCGTTGTTTTAGGTCAAATTCCACCTGACGACCCACCCCAAATAGCCAAATGCGTGATGCCATCCGCATGAGCCACATTGCTGAACTGAGCAAGACAATGATGACTACGTAATGTAGTATTTGGTTCCAACTGAAAGTTGTCGAGAGTTTGTCAACACCAGCACGAATCAACCAAGGGATATAAACGCCCAGTGCATTGACAGACAATAAAGCGAGAATGCCTAATGACGCCTCCCGCCAATGGGGTCGTAGGTAAGCACTGAGTTTAGCGATTCGTCGAGATTTTGCCATTAAAGCAATTTTGCAACTTTATCATCCTAGATTAACTGCTAGTCCAAGAGGGTAGCTATGTGGAGGCAATATTGCTTGTGAATTCAGCTTTTTTACTTGCTGTTCCCATTTCGCTGAAAGCCTTCTGGTCACGTCTAGTACCGCAAGGCGGAATTCAAAATTCACGCATTCAAAATGAATACAGTGTAAGCGTTTCGTTTATTTAAAATGGGTAGCTTATTTCCGCCGTGCTGTACTAGTACTGTGTCAAACTAGTTTAGACGGTTCGTAGTAAGGACTTTAGTCTTTACTACGAACCTGCTTACCCTTTTGGTGGTCTGGCGGTAATCACAGCCTTAATTAATCCAGCCACTAGTGCCGCGTTCCCCATAAAGTAGCGGTACTAGGGCGTGGATTTGTGACATGATTGAGTTTTTCTTTTTAACAAGAAAGGCAGGAGGTGGCACACTGAGCCTGCCGAAGTGCAGAGGGCAGGAGGCAGGAGAAATAATGCCCTCTGCAATAACTGTCCCAATGCTTGCTCTGGGCTGCACCAATGCTAGGGAGCAAAGGTTTAAGTCAATAGCACCAAAATCTCCGATTTGGTGGACTGGAACTAGATGGGGTTGAGAGCAACAGATAAATTCCCACCTCCTGCTTTCTGCCTTCTTCACCTTTATTACCGTTGAACACGCAAGAACCTGTAAATTTCAACGAGATAAGTTTCCCAAGTTCTTGTTGTCAATTGCAAGGTTTCCGCATTCGGCACAAAGTCTTCAAGTCGTAAACCTCGGGTGCGAATATCTTGAGGATTTCCTTGTAATAGGTAGGGAGGCACTTTCAGATTATAAGCAAGAATGCTATCCCCTGTTACATCTGAGATGTTTGCTGTGGTGGTTGGTTGCCCTAATGCCACCAGTGTCCCAGATATTGGTGCAGCAGTTGCTACATGAGTTTCACCTGCCATTGCTCCTAGAGGTGCCCTATAAAGGAAATAGGCAACTGCTGGCGTACTTGCCAACAGCAAAATTGTCAATGCCCAACCTATCAAATATCCTCCTGGTTTCTCTATCCCGCCTCCTTTAATTTTTTGAGCTGCCAAAATCATCAGTAAAACAGATGCACCTAGAGGCTTGAGTGGAAAAGACAGCATTCTCCACAACGACGCCACAGCTGGTTCACTGGGGTTAAGAAATGATAGGGCTACGATGATCAAGATAACGACTAAGATTAATCGCCCTACAAAAGTTCCAGAGGGATAAAATCGCTGGAACAAAGAATATACGATAGTGCCAATCAGCAGCCACAGCAATACCCGGCTTAGCAATAGAAACATAGATTAACTCTCAAATTTTCTGGTGCGGTGAGCCAGTGTGGTGGTAAGACAGTCTGCTTTACTAGGGTTTTCAATGCTACTTTTTCTGTGAACAGAATCAGTGGCTCCCCAGGAGGAACTGTCCTGCATGGTTTCCCTGTATAAAACAACTAGTGACTTCTTAGCGATCGCGACGCTAGGAGCGTCACCCGTAAGGGTCAACCTAGAGGTTTCGGGAAATGGATTTATTTTATTGTCAAATTGTAATCGTACTGTTTGACTTAAAATACCTCAAACCTCACACCCCAAGACTACCGTCGTAGTGATTTTAGTTCAAAATTTTAACACTGCGTCTATTATTTATAATTTTCCAGAAGAGTAATGTGGTACCAGTAAACTAAATTAATTGATTCACCGTAAGTCCCCCACTGAACTGAGTACAGGTTCAGTGGGGGGATATAAGTAGCCAAGTATTTGATATTGTACTGTTACTGCTATAAAGGAAAAACTATGTCGCCTGGAAAGCCTACCATTTTGGTAACTGGGGGAGCTGGATATATTGGTTCTCATACGGTGCTTGCTTTGAAGCAAGCGGGTTATAACGTTGTCATACTTGATAATCTGGTCTATGGGCATCGTGACCTGGTAGAAAGGGTTTTACAGGTAGAACTGATAGTAGGGGATACAGGCGATCGCGCCTTGCTAGATCACCTATTTAAAACCCGCGATATTGCTGCTGTGATGCACTTTTCTGCCTACGCCTACGTAGGAGAATCGGTAACTGACCCAGCTAAATATTACCGCAATAACGTCCTTGGTACTTTCACCCTGTTAGAAGCAATGCTGACGGCATCTGTAAAGAAATTTGTCTTTTCTTCTACCTGTGCTACTTACGGTATACCAGAATTTGTACCCATTCCAGAAAACCATCCCCAAAATCCGATTAATCCTTATGGCGCTACGAAGCTGATGGTCGAGCGGATTCTGTCTGATTTTGATGTGGCTTACGGTTTTCAATCAGTACGTTTCCGCTATTTTAATGCTGCTGGTGCTAATCCCAGTGGCTTACTCGGCGAAGATCACAACCCAGAAACCCATTTGATTCCCTTGGTGCTAATGACAGCTTTAGGCAAACGAGAATCTATCTCAATTTTCGGCACCGATTACCCCACGCCCGATGGTACTTGTATCCGCGATTATATTCATGTTAATGACTTAGCAGATGCCCATATTTTGGGATTGGAATATTTATTAAAAGGTGGCGATAGCGAAGTTTTCAATTTAGGTAACGGTAATGGCTTCTCTGTCAGAGAAGTCATTGCAGCTGCCGAACAGGTGACAGGAGTTTCGATCCCAATAGAAGAACGCGATCGCCGTCCTGGCGATCCCCCAATTCTCATTGGCACCAGCGAGAAAGCCAGAACAATCTTAGGCTGGCAACCTCAGTATCCATCCATCGAAGATATTGTCGCTCATGCATGGCTGTGGCATCAAAAGCGACACCATTCGACTTGATAGCATTGAGCCGAGATCGCTGCATATTCGGAAATTAACGATTATCCTGGTTAGGTTTGGTAATTTGCTAATTCTTCGTACTTAACACCGTTTTAATACAAATAGAGATATATCCAAATGGTGAGGTGACATTTCCATGACTAAACTTGATTATCAAGCCATGTCAGATGATGAATTAAGAGATTGGGTCAGATATCATCCACAGGACAGCGAGGCATTTCATCTTTTAATGGACAGGTTAGACCAGCGACCAAAAGTCATCACTCGCACTGATGAGGAATTTGAAACCGAGTTACAACGGCGTATTAACAAAGCTAGTTGAGAGTAAATTGAAATTAGCGAGAACCACCAGTGTAAAAGCTGGTGGTTTAGTCATGAGTAAAAGTTATGCAGTGAGCAGGGGTTTGAGAAGAGTTAGGAATTACGCATCTTTCCTAATGCGTCTCCATTTATGTCTTGCTGATATGCGGTTTGCTGTACGCTTTTCATCGACAAACCAAGTCGCCTTACGCGCTTACGCAAGCTACTAAATAGTAATACTTCAAATAGGCTTAATGGCACGTAAATCATCATAAAAAATGCAATCCTTATCGTGCCAAATGGATTCCTTGTGAAGCCAAGCGATCGCCTTGGCATTTGATCGCAAAAGGACAAGGGGGACAAAGGAGAAAAATTGCTTCATTGTCTCCCCCTTACTCCCTACTCCCCACTCCTCCTCATACTTTGCAGTACGAAAACTAAGATGCCGATAAATCCGAAGATTGGCAGTGCGATCGCCCAAATTGGTAATTTCTGAGATTCACCCTCTACTAAATTACCATTGACATCTCGCTGATTTTGTGTATTTTGTGTAGACCCACCTGTCACAGTCACTTCAAATTTGAACTCAAAGGGTTTGAATCTTGCCCCAGAGACTGGTTTACCATTTAGCTGCAATTCATAAATCCCTGGCTTGGGAAAGACAATTTCTGCACCTGGGATGCCTTGATAGCGTTCAGCTGCCACAGCTTCTAACTGTGGTTCTAGCAGTGCAGGCTCTCCGGCCGCATAAGGTTTGGCATACACAGCCAACCGACAATTACACTGTGCTAGAGGAATCACCTTTCCCCCTCTGCGGCTAAGGGCAAACCAGGCTTTGGCGGGTTCTCCAGCCTGGGGATTATCATTAGGTTCAATGTGGAAAGTGCCACCGACATTTCCAGCTACTTCTACCCGATGAGCAGACGCAGGGTAAAGATTAGTTATTGATATAACTAAGCAGCTCAGGAACAATAAAGTATTTATTATTCCTTGATTCTGCCAGTAAATGCCTTTAAGTAGGTAATGCCTCTGTTTTTGATTCGTTGGGATGGAACCAGAAAATAAGGATGATTTACCGCGATTTGGTTGGGGGAACATAAAACTTTTCTACGGCTAACTTTGACCAAAAAAAGCGCGATCGCACTAGCAAGACACCGATAGTAACAATTCCTATCAGTATTACCGCTAATTTATTTCCCCAAGTTGATTGCAAAGAACCCAAATAATGGGAACCAATCAACACAGTATGAATGACACTCAAGAGCAAAGCTGGCACACCCAATAGATGAATCTGTCGCCAACGCTTGCCCAAAGATTTCTGCAAGGATTCCCAACTCGTAAAAGCGGCGGGGGACATTAATAACAATGCTACAGCACCCGCAGCCATACCCCACTGAAATTCTAGCGGCATAAAATCAAAGGCGGCAAAATTCCATTGCAATGAGTGTTCTATCATGTGGGCGGTGTGAACCACAGAAAGCACAAAAGCTCCCACCCCCAAGGCACGGCGATAACGCAGTGGTGATGCCCACAACCCACTAATGGGACGCGCAATTAACGCCAAAATTAAGCAAAACAAAGCTGCGTGTCCGGTGTAATCTACCATTGTGTCACCAGTCCGCAGCAAGGTGATAGCGCCAATGATGAGTGTCACCCAACCGCCTAATCGAAATAACTGACTGCGCCTGTCTTTACTTAGCAAAGATGTGGAAACGCCTACACCTAGCATCGTCGGCAGGGTTCCCAACCCAAAAGCCAGCATAGTTGCCCCACCCATCCATAAATTGCCGGTTTCAGCAGCTTTAATTTGGGCAGCATACAGGAAGCCACAGGGCATTAAACCCCAAGTCATCCCTAAAAGCATTGGTGTCCACCATTTAGTTTTTAAGGAAAGCTTAACCATTCCTGTACTGAGGCGATCGTGTAAACTACCTTGCAATAAGGGATGTAACACAGGAATGCGCGGTAGCAAATCGGGTTTTACTTGTCCTAAGCCGAACCAAATCAGCATCATCCCAGTCAGAATTGCCATCCAGCGCCGAAAATCGCTGCCAACACCCGCTAGCTGTCCACCTTGCAGCAATACCGAACCCAGCGCCCCAATGCCAGCACCGACTAGAGCATAGCTCAACATCCGCCCCAGGTTTAGCAAAAGATGAAATTTTAATTGCTGTCGCCAAGTGTCGGACTTTTCTGATGTCCCTTTGGGTTGATGAGACAGGGAAAACGCCACTGTTAGGGGGCCACACATCCCAAAGCAGTGCCCAAAACTCCCCAGGAACCCCAGGATTGTGATCAGCAATAAATCTACCATAAAAAAAGCCCTGAGTCATGAGTCCTGAGTGTCAGAATAAAGATTTTGAAGAAGTAATCAGAAATTCTTTTCTTCTTTGCTCAGTACTCAGCACTCCTCTAGTGCGGCACTTTACGTGAAGTTGCGATCGCTGTCAAAAGACAAAGCGTAAAACTTGATGTTTACTCCAGTCAGGAAAGCCTGGGTGTAAACATTCGTAAAACTCCTTACACACAAGCTACTGAGAGCCACTGCTGCTCACTTTTATTGCGCGGGAGTGGCTTTTTTGCTTTTTGGATAAATGTAATCTTGAGGAAAATTAACAGATTGCTCTGGGAAATATTTTTGGGAGTTTCGACTGCGGTGCGATCGCAGCTATATCTGGCGTTGCATAATGGAGTATGAATTAGTGGGTACTTGAATATGAATTGTCCAAGT
>CAZZZY010000257.1:0-7863 GCA_964658545.1 uncultured Acetobacteraceae bacterium
TGCCCCATGCCCCATTCCCCATTCCCTAGAATTTATTCGTCTTCTGCAAACACGAAACGATATAACTCGCTGGGGTCTGGTTCAGGGCTACTTTCGGCAAACTTAACTGCCTCGTCGATTACATCTTGAATTTTACGGTCAATAGCTTTGATTTCTCCCTCATCCGCCAGATTTTGCTCCAGCAAATAAGCTGCCAATTTCTTAATTGGGTCACGGGCGAACCAAAATTCTTTCTCGGCTTTGCTTCGCATTTCATCTGGGTCTGCCAAGGAGTGACCCCGGAAGCGGTAGGTAAGGGCCTCAATTAATGTTGGCCCTTCACCTGCACGGGCACGGGCTACAGCTTCTTGGGCCACGGCTCTCACTGCTAGTACATCCATACCATCTACTTCCACGCCCACCATGTTAAATACACTGGCTTTTTTATAAATCTCTGGCTGGGAAGTGGCTCGTTCGTGAGACATACCAATGGCCCACTTATTATTTTCGACTACAAAAAGAATTGGCAGTTTCCATAGGGCTGCCATATTTAGTGTCTCGAAAAACTGACCGTTGTTAGCTGCACCGTCGCCAAAAAAGCAAGCTGTCACTTGGTCAGCATTTTTGTCTCCTAGCACTTCACGGCGGTATTTGCTTTGAAAAGCTGCCCCAGCTGCTACAGGAATTCCCTCAGCCACAAAAGCATAGCCACCCAGTAAGCGATGTTCCGCAGAAAACATATGCATGGAACCACCGCGCCCTTTGCTGCAACCTGTGGCTTTGCCAAATAATTCTGCCATTACCTCTCTTGCCGGTACTCCCGCACTCAGAGCATGAACGTGGTCGCGGTAGGTGCTACAAACGTAATCTTCACCCGGTCGCATTGACTGCACAACACCGCTGCAAACGGCTTCTTGACCGTTGTACAAATGGACAAAACCAAACATTTTGCCCCTGTAGTACATTTCAGCGCACTTGTCTTCAAACAAGCGCCCTAATACCATATCCTCATACAACCGTAACCCTTCTTCTTTAGTAATGTGCGTAGTAGCAGGATTAAATGTGGGTAAAGTACGCTCTTGAACCATTATTTTTGATTATCCCTGTTGTACAACTTAAAGTTACGGTCTTAAATAAGTTGGTCTGATAACACCTCAGCTTTTAACAGGCTAGCGTTTCTAAGACTCAACAATCAAACTTTATTTATCCAAGTAGTCAGTAGTTAAGCTGATGTGCAGCTAAATTGTATAATACGAAAACGTAAAATTATTGTAGTGCGGGCATCTTGCCCGCGTCGCACATACAAATTAAATACGCAACAGCTTACTACTTCTACTCATTACTTTACTTTTTACTCAGCACTCCTAAATATTCCCCTTCATAGACTAGCAATCAAGATAGACTGCTTTCTGCATATCCATTAACAATTTAAAAAAAGGACGCAAAAATCTATATATCCAAATAGATAATTGTAATTAAAGGTTAACTATGATATGATTTGCTTCTCCTGTTATCAGGGTCAAATCCCCAATAGTGGTATTTTTGTTACCACCCACTGGGAAAGTGCCCAAAAAATCAATCATCAATAGATTCTTGCAACCACAACATTTATGCCGTGATTAAAAGCGGTAGTTGTGGTTTGTGGTATCGAAGGCTGATAATAGTCGTGTTAAACAAAAATACTAAGAATTAAGACAAACAATTGGGGCTTTCTAGGCGAAAACAAAAAATTGGTACTAGAATGTGACTCAAAATTTCGGGAAGGCACAAAACAAGTTGTTGCGATATACACTTGTAGAGTAAATTCTATACGGCATTATTATGGCACGGTTTTACAGGCCTGGAAAGCTCTAGGTGAATTATGTTGATCACGGTGCAGGGGAAGTAGGCTGTGCGAATTCCGCTAGATTACTACCGAATTTTAGGACTACCGTTGGCGGCAAGTGAAGAACAATTGCGTCAGGCATACAGCGATCGCATTGTACAATTGCCACGACGTGAGTATTCTCAGGCAGCAATTTCTTCTCGTAAACAACTCATAGAAGAAGCTTACGTGGTTTTATCAGATCCAAAACAACGCAGTACCTACGATCAGCTTTATCTTGCCCACGCCTATGACCCTGATAACCTTGCTGCTGCCACAGTAGCACTGGAAAATCGTACAGAAAGCACCAAAAGGGGTATTGATACTCAGAGTCTGGGTATCGAAATTACCCAAGACGAATTAGTTGGCGCTTTATTGATTTTGCAAGAATTGGGGGAATACGAGCTTGTATTGAAACTAGGTCGTCCGTACCTGGTAAATAAAAATGGTGCTAAAAGTGCAAGAAAAAGCAATAATTTAGCAGACGAGGAAATACACGAAAGTGCTGAACACCCAGATATTGTTCTCACTGTGGCCCTTGCTTGTTTAGAATTAGGTCGTGAACAGTGGCAGCAAGGTCACTATGAAAATGCCGCCATATCCTTAGAAACTGGTCAAGAACTGCTAGTACGCGAAGGGTTGTTCTCTAGTGTACAGGCGGAAATTCAGGCTGATCTTTACAAATTGCGACCATATCGAATTTTGGAGTTGTTGGCACTACCTCAAGAAAAGACTGCCGAACGACACCAAGGCTTAGAATTATTGCAAAATCTCTTAGAAGATCGTGGTGGGATTGATGGCACGAGCAATGATGAATCGGGTTTAAACATAGATGACTTTCTGCGATTTATCCAGCAGTTACGCAACCACTTAACAGTCGCAGAGCAGCACAAGTTATTTGAAGCCCAAAGCAAGCGTTCTTCTGCTGTTGCCACTTACTTAGCTGTTTATGCCTTGATAGCCCGGGGATTTGCTCAACGGCAACCGGCTTTAATTCGTCAAGCAAGGCAAATGCTTGTGCGTCTGGGCAAACGTCAGGATGTACA
Source organism: uncultured Acetobacteraceae bacterium (assembly GCA_964658545.1). Classification (GTDB taxonomy): domain Bacteria; phylum Cyanobacteriota; class Cyanobacteriia; order Cyanobacteriales; family Nostocaceae; genus Nostoc. The sequence continues at coordinate 2,890 of CAZZZY010000257.1, forward strand.
TTTAGAACAGTCGCTATGTGCCTTACTCTTGGGACAAACTGAAGAAGCAACTCGTGTTTTAGAACTTAGTCAGGAGTACGAGGCTTTAGCTTTTATTCGAGAAAAATCTCAAGACTCTCCAGATTTGTTACCGGGGCTATGTCTATATGCAGAACAGTGGTTGCAACACGAAGTATTTCCCCATTTTCGAGATTTAGCAAACCAGCAAGCTTTTCTAAAAGATTACTTTGCTAACAAACAGGTGCAAGCTTATTTAGAAGCACTGCCAACTGATGCAGAAACAACTAATGAATGGGCTGTAATTAACCACCAGTATTTTTCCCAGCCCCAGACAAATAATCCTCATTTTCCCAACAATTCAACTAGGACTTCAGCCCCATTTAATCACAGCAGAACACCTGACCCTGATTTACCAAAAACACCAACAAAAGAAACATCCGAATATCCCAACTTCTCACCACCTATATGGAATTCATCTGGAAGTGTCAAATCAGAGGTTCCGGCTGCTGAACGAATGAGCAGAGGTACTAATCAGCATTTGAACGGTTCAGCTAAAACTTCTGCACCCAGTCATAACCAAAAGCGGAGGCGGAGAAAACCTACTCCATCTGCTAGCCGAGAGCGTGTACCAGATAATCGTCCTCATGCTCGTCGTCCCCGGCGGCGGCGGACTTTTGCAAATACCATAGAAGGGAAAACACGGCTGGTATGGAGGGTGTTTATTTCTTTGGTGGGTATATTAGTTTTTTGGGTATTAGCTACAACAACCTTTGGATGGTTAAAAAATCTATTTTTTCCTACACCCTCTATGAGTGGTTCACAGTTATTTATACAAATAAATCAACCACCAATATCTATTCCTGATGCAAACAGTAAGCTACAATCAGCAGAAGGTTCTTTAACAGATGCAACGGCAGAAGAAGTTATTCGGACTTGGTTATCGACCAAAGCCGCAGCTTTAGGGCCGAATCATGAGATTAATAATTTAGACCAGATTTTAACTGGTTCAGCTTTATCTCAATGGCGGCTAATTGCTCAACAGGATAAATCAGACAATCGCTACCGCAAGTACGATCATAGCTTGAAGGTGGAATCTGTACAGAAAATCGATTTATTTGCAGATCGTGCGGCAGTGGAAGCTACCGTTAAGGAAGCAACGCAGTTATATGAAAATGGTCAGTTTCAAAAGTCTTCTAACGATAAATTGCGGGTTCGGTATGATTTGATTCGAGAACGAGGTAAATGGCGTATTCAGAGTACATCTGTTGTGAATCAAATAATCAGATAAGTTAGAATTTTTAGGCGATGTCTATCGAAGTGGGTGATTCTGATTCCTAAATTCTGGATTCTGAATTCTTCTTCAATCGCTCTGACTCTGGAACTTGTACCCACCCGCCTCAATTCTCAGCTTACCTGACTTCCATCCTGAATAAATCGGGGTTTTATTACCATCAGCACTTTGGTAGAGCGCGAAATGATCACGCCAATCGTGGTAGTGTCCATTCCGCCAAACTTTTGGTAATTTATTACCCTGATATTGCAGTTTTACTTGAGCGAAAACCCCTTGATATCCAACCACCCCATGATTAATCTCAGAAAGAGTTAAACGCGACTTTTTCACTATAGACTGCTGAAATTGCTCCCAACTCCCGTAGGTTTCTTGTTCACCAACTTCGAGGGCAAATCCGCTTACTGTTCCCCCACTACCCACCGCCGGGAGAATTTGGTCATCAGGATATCTGGAGTTAATTTTCTGTGTTGCTGTGAAATTAATTCCTTCCAAGTGCAAATTAATTGGTGTTAATGCCAGCCATGTCTTTTCGTAACTGATGAAAGTAACACCGTTGTAAGTTGTCAGTTTAGCTGATTTAGGTAAGAAAAATTGAAACGGTGCCAGTGGTTTCTTATTGAGCCAGATTACCAAATTCCGGTACTGAGCAACGTTGTCACCACCAATGGATGAAGTAGATATTGCAGTCGGGTCTGTTCCTGTTGCTGCGATCAAGTAATCTACCCCGCGCCGAGAATTAAACGCCATCATTTTAAACCCGTTCCAGTCCCCACCAGAACCTTGAGCTAATGTCCCTAGTTGAAAGGTGTTACCAAAATAAAGAGTTTCGTAAAACTGGGGTGCTGCGTCTCCTCCTGGTTTCCAATTTTCGTAAGTTGGTTTGGAATTGAGTAGTTCTAGAGGTTTTTTAAATTCCTTGTGTGCTAAGGCAATAATAGCTAATGGTGGACGGTAACTGCTGGTAATTAGGTGTACTTCGTCAGCGTCTGGTTTGGGATCTGTCAGTGGCGAATCCCCAAAATACAGCCCTAATTCATGAGTTGCCAGAGAACACCAAACACAGTTACCTTGACTATAGTCACGCTTAGAGGGGCCACCAAATCCACCCCGCCAATATTTCAAAGCGCCTTCAGTCAAAAACCAATCAAGTGCAGATTTAGCGAGAGATTTAACCTCTGGATCTAATGCAAAATCATAGAGATTTACATAAGTAGTAACGGCGTGTCCCAGATAGTTTTCCGAATCCCACTCCCCTTGTCCAATTTGGTAGAGAGTGCGAACATTGCGGCGGATACGCTCTTTATATATTTTGCGTGTCTCTTCGTTCCCAGTTTCTTCAGCAAACAAATAGACAGCGACTTCCCGCATTGCTCTTAAATTATCAGTATTGCGGCAGTCTACCCAAGTATTGCAGTTATCGGTTGACTGTTCCCAAAATTGACGAGGTTGGGGAAAGGTACGTGTGAGGGGGTCTTTTTCAGTCAAAATCCGCATTGCTTCCTTCATTCGCTGGCGATAGTGTGGGTCAAGATATTTGCCAAAGTAGAAGTATTTGCGGACTTGCTCTTTGAGGGTAAAGCCAGAATAAAAGTCAATTCCCAAGGTGTGAGCGTTTCTTTGAGCATCAGCGTCTTCGGATTGCAGAAAGGCGATCGCTTTTTCTCGATTCCCAGCCAGAAAGTCAATCATTGCTCTGGGGTAGGATCTCTTCTCGTTCTCGAAGGCTGTATTCCCATAGTTTTTACCTGCGAGTTGAGTAATTGCCTCTTGGGAACGCTGTTGAAACTCCACTGACATTTGTTGTGTCCATTGTGACTCTAGCTGAGACTGGGTGTTGCCTAGCAGAAACAATAAGCAGATGATTATAGCCTGATTAAGATGAAGTTTTTTCAAGACAATGAGAGACTCCAAAGAAACTGAGTGACCACCAAGCCAAATGGGTAAATTGGGCACACTCGAACCAGGTGAAAGTAAAAGCGAGATAGGCGATCGCGATCGCCTCAATGCCCTGGTAAGGTGATTTGATAACCTGCCATAAACATAATATTAACAGCCCCAGATAAGATGAGATGTGGGAAGTGCTGAACGCAATTTTCTATGTCCTGCTAGAAGGAGTTGGATTGTGCAGGTGGTTCTGCGACCTGAGCAAACCAAGGGTTTTGTCTTACTCAAAAATCCACTTAGATAGGTATTCATCACGGAGCGATGGCTACGCCCGCCGTTTGAGCTTGGAAATAGTGCTGTGAGGTAGAGCAGATGTTACCCTTTAGATAAATACCATTCACAGTAAAGACAGAAAATCTTATAGTTCCATGCCTGTCAGTGTTATTCTCTGCACTTTGGTTTTTGCATTAGGTCAATTAGTACTCTAAATCAGCAACGCAAATCCAGATTTTTAAAGGGCATCAAGATGATTGATGCAATTTCAGGTTCTACAGTTTTCTTGATCCTAAAGACTAACAGAGCCATAGAACCTGATGTTCATCTTTACAGTACTATTTTAGGAAAGCTCAGGTGGTCGGAGATTTGTAAAGTTCGTTGCACCATAGTGGTTGTCGATCATTTTGGCTGAGGTTCCAGTCCATCTACCAATCGCTGTGCTATTAACATGAGCTTCTACACATAAACTAATATAGGTATGCCGTGTCTGGTAGCTCTTACGATAAGGAACATTACACTTAGTTAAGATAGACTTCCATGCACGGTTAGCGAAGTTGTGATGGTCTATAAATTTTCCTTTCGGACTTTTAAACACTAAAAATGCAGGATTATCTTCCTCATATCTAATCTCATCTAAAATTGCTTTCACCTCTGCATTAATCGGAAAATCCCTTTTTCTTTGGGTTTTTAGCCCCTCTTTGAGGACTAAGCCATTTTCGGAGACAACAACAGATTCCCGAAACTGAATCACACTATTAGTAATGTGCTTCCATTTCAAGGCAACTGCTTCCGATGGTCTGCACCCCGTGAAGAAAAGGAAGCGCACATAGTTCGTGTAATGGCTATAGTAGCGATCGCTAGCGAAAGTACGAATAATTAAATCCCTCTCTGACTTGGTGAAAGGACTAACGTCCTGTTCCTCGGAAGTACCCTTAGGGACTTTGATTTTCATAGTGGCAAAAGGGTTAGCGTCGATTAATCCCTCGTCCATTGCCCAATTACAGCAAGCTTTGAGTTGGGTTAAGCAGCGCTTTGCAGCGTCTGGAGTGAGATTCGATAAAAGATGATCTCTAATAGCAGATGCCTCATCTAGCGATCGCGTAGGTAACTTAGCAGTGTGATTACGATGCTTAGAGAAGTCTTTGGCATAAGTACTGGGGCTAACTTGCGGTTTTTTAAACTCGCTATACTTATCCCAAAGTTCGTCTAAGTGAGGTTGAGACTTTCTAATGGGTGTAATGGGTGTAATCGTGCTTAAAGCAGATTGAGGTTGGTACTTCCCTAAAGTGAGGTCTAATCTTCGCAGAGTATATCTTTCTCAATCTCTGATGCCTTAAGCTCTGCCAATTTGCGGTTAGCAGGATTATCAACGAAACCCGTAGAGATGTAATAACGCTTGCCCTGATATCTAAACCGTAACTGCAACCGTTCATGAGAATTAATGATTGATACAGAACCCTTAGATGCTCGTCCTGTAGGGGTTTTGGAGAACATAGGTTTAAAAGGTGTAATTACTCCTCTAC